>JAVJQK010000070.1 GCA_040218145.1 Sandaracinaceae bacterium
TCCTCGTCTCTCGGGCGGGACGACCCGTCTCTCGGCCCGTGTCTCCTCGAAAATGCTGAAGCATTTCCTCGTCGCCCCGAACCGAGAACCGGGCCGTCGCGCTCCGAGATCCTTCGGGCTCGGTACTTCAACGGCCTGTTAGGGAACTCTCAGGATCCGATAGGGAACACTTAGGAAGCGCCGACTCGACCCATCGCTAGCTTCATCCACGCGAGGCCCGCAGCGATGCGCGCCACACCTCGCGCTGGATCGAGTCATGCGCATTCCCTCCGTCATCGAGGCGGTGTCCGCACACCTCCGCCTCGCCCTGGCCCTCGCGGGCGCGGGGCTCGTCCTGGCCCTCGTCGTGGCCGGCCCGGGCGCGCCGGCCGCGACCGCCCAGAAGGCGTCGAAGCCGCCACCGCTGCCGGAGCGGCTGAGCGAGACCGGGCTGGACACCGCGGCGCTGCTCTCGTTCTCGCCGCAGTACCCCTTGTGGACGGACGGCGCCGACAAGCGACGCTGGATCGCCCTGCCTCCCGGGGAGGCCGTCGACGCGAGCGACCCGGACGACTGGCGCTTCCCGGTGGGGACACGGCTCTGGAAGGAGTTCTCGTTCGCAGGGCGCCCGGTCGAGACCCGGTACATGGAGGCGCTCCCGGGCGGCGAGTGGCGCTACGCGACCTACGTCTGGGAGGGCGACGACGCGCTGCGCGCTTCGGACGAGGGCGTGCCCGCCGGCGTTCCCGTGCAGGGAGGCAGCGGCCGCCACGTGATCCCGGGCGCGAGCGACTGTCGCTCCTGTCACGAGGGTCGACCGAGCCCGGTGCTCGGCTTCAGCCTGCTGCAGCTGTCCGGGGATCGGGATCCGAACGCGCCCCACGCGCGCTTCGACGCCGACGACGTCACGGTCGCGTCGCTGCTGCGGAGCGGGCAGCTGCGCGGGCTCGCTCCGTCGCTCGTCGCGCCCCGCGTCGAAGCGGCCTCGCCCACGGAGCGCGCCGCGCTCGGCTACCTGCACGGCAACTGCGGCGGCTGCCACAACGACGTCGGCCCGCTCGCGCCCCTGGGCATGGTGCTCGCGCAGTCGTTCGGACGCGACGCGCCCGCGCTGCCGACGCTGGTCGATCGGCCCAGCCGCTTCCGGCTCTGGGACCGGCCCGACGCGGTGCACCGCGTGGCGCCCGGCGCGCCCGAGCGGAGCGTGCTCCTGCATCGCCTCCGCGCGCGAGATCCCCGAACGCAGATGCCGCCCGTGGGCTCGCTCGTCGTCGACGAGGAGGCCGCGCGGCTCATCGAACGATGGATCGACGAAGGCGTGCCCGGTGGCCGCCTCGCCAGCCTTCACCGCTGAAAGTGAGACACGACATGACCCGCAGCTTCATTCCCTTCGCCGCGATCGCGCTGCTCCTCCTCGGCTGCGAGGAGCGCCTCACCCAGCCCGACGGGCAGCCCGCGCCGACGCGCACCCTCACCCCCGTCGAGCGCGGCCAGTACCTCGTCGACGTGGGTGGGTGCAACGACTGCCACACGCCGTGGACGATGGGCGAGAACGGGCCCGGGCCCGACATGACCCGCGCGCTCTCCGGTCACCCCGCGGACCTGGAGATGCCGACGCCGCCCTCCCCGGTCGGTCCGTGGATCGTGGCCTCGGCCGCGACCAACACCGCGCACGCCGGGCCGTGGGGGGTGAGCTTCACCGCGAACCTCACGCCGCACGAGGACACGGGCCTCGGCACGTGGACGACCGAGACCTTCATCTCCACCATCCGCAACGGCCGACACATGGGCCGCGGGCGGCCGCTGCTGCCGCCCATGCCGTACTTCAACTACGCGAAGATGACCGACGACGACCTGGCCGCGGTCTTCGCGTATCTCCAGAGCATCCCGGCCATCGACAACCAGGTCCCACCGCCGCGACCGCCCGCGCAGTGATGCGCTCACGCGCTGGCGTCGAGGCGCTCCTCGAGCGACACCTCGCACTCGAGCTCCATGCCGAAGCGCCCCCGCGCGCGACGGACCAGGCGCACGTCGGGACACTTCTGCTCGAGCCGCTTGCGCAGGAGGATGAGCCGGCTCTCGAGGTTGTCCTTGACCGCGGGCAGCCCGAGGGTCGGGTCGAGGCGGAGCTCACGGTTGGTGAACTCCGTGCGGCCCGAGTCCCGGTACTGCGAGAGCAGCCGCCAGAGGATGCGCCCGGGCACGTTCCGGATGAGGTACTCGCCGTCGACGAAGACGCAGTCGTCGTTGCGATAGAACACGAAACGCCGCGTGGGCAGCCCCTCCGGAAACGGCGCGTGCTCCACGTCCGCGAGGCGCTCGATCCCCGCCGCGACGTGGTCGGCCACCACGCCCAGGAACGCCTCGTGCCAGCTCTCGAAGCAAGAGACGCTGCGGGACTCCAGGGCGAGCACGCCGACGAGGCGCTCGCCGACTTGCAGCGGCAAGGCCAGCTGGCTCTGCACGTCCGGCAGGCCGGGGAGCGGGACCGAGGGCCCGAAGCACGCCTCCCCCTCCGCCTCCACCCCGGCCCGCACGGCCATCCCGTAGCGGAGCGCGCGCTCGAGCTGCCCCACGCGCAGGATGCGCCGCTCCTCCGCGGCCGTCCCGATCATCCCCTCGCCGAGCGCGACCTCCGAGCCCACCCCGTCTTCGTCGTAGCCGTGGCTCGCGACGGTGATGAGCCGCGCCGCGCTCTCGTCCCAGAGCAGCACCATCGAGTGGGCGAACCCGAAGTCCTCGGCCAGCCGCTCGAGGAGACCGTCGAGGAGCTCGTCGAGGTGGACCGCGCGGGAGAGCTGGTGGGAGAGACGCTGGAGCGCCCAGAGCTCCTCGCGGGCCTCCGGCGGGCGCGCGAGCTGCTCTTTGCTGTCGAGCTCCTCCGAGCACGTCGCGCTCGGGTCGAATGGCGCGAGGTGCTCGGTGACGACCACCACGTCGTCGACGACGAAGAGGTCGGCCGCGAGCAGCTTGAAGATCCCCTTCATGCCCGTGTGCGACGCGATGGCCTCGATCCGCACCGCCATCTCGTCGAAGAGCGCGCCCTCGGTCTCGGACGAGAGATAGCGAGCGCGGATCCGGTAGATGGTGAAGTCGAGCGGATCCCAGAGCGAGACCAGCGCGGCCGGGTTCGCGAGCACGTTGCGCGTGGTCTTGTTGAAGAACTGGCGCGAGAGGGCGACGTGCCGCGCGTCCACCCGGTAGACCTGGCTGAGCACGGCGACGTTCGGGACGCCGTCGGCCGAGCAGGTCGCGACCGTGGCGGGGACGATGCCGTCGAAGACGCGAGACGGGAGCGACGCGAGCGAAGGGGTCACAGGGGCTCTCCCGCGCTCGGTCCCGGGGTCTGCTCGTACATCGAACAGACCGCGAAGCGCACCGCCACGCAGGGCCACGACACCAGCCGGGCGCTCACCGAGCGGGGGATGCCGACCCTGGCGAACGCCTGCTCCCTCCGCTCGAGGAACCTCTCCAGATACCGGCGCGCCTCCTCGGTGGCGGGCCCGACCGCGACGAGCCGCCCCTTGAGCTGGAGCGATCGGTCGTCGGTGACGCGCGCGACGCTGAGCGCGACCTCTCCGTTGTCGCGGACGTTCGCCTCGGTGAGCGCCGCGAAGAGGGAGGGGACGTACGCCTCGAGGGTCCCGTCCGCGAGGACCCGCGCCCCGGCCGCGAGGACGGACTCGGGCGCTCGCTCGGGGCTGCGCGTGCCGAGGAACATGATCAGCCCGTCTTCGAGGAACGTCGCGACCTCGGACGGGATGACGAGGGCGGTGCTCGTGGAGGCGTCGCGCATGATGACGACGGCCGCATGATAACCACCGCCCGGGCGGTCGGCGACGGGAGACGTCAGCTGCCGCGATACGTGCTGTAGCCGAACGGGCTCAGGAGCAGCGGCACGTGGTAGTGCTCGTCGGTGCTCTTGACCCGGAACTCGATCTGGACGCTCGGGTAGAAGGTCGGCTCACCCGCGTAGTACGCGCCCGTGTCGAAGGAGACGCGGAAGACGCCGGCCTCGAGGGTGCCGGGCTCCATCAGGTCGGTGATGCGGCCGTCGTCGTCGGTCTCGCCGCTGCCGACCTCACGGAAGGCGCCGCCGTCCTTGCGCTCGAGGGTGACGGGCACGCCGCGCGCGGGGCGGCCGGAGGCGGTGTCGAGGACGTGGGTGGTGATCGGGCTCTTCTTCATGATTGCTCGTCCTGAAGCTTGTGGAGCCGAAGCTCGGTGATCTTCATCTGCTCGGCCGCCGCGACGGCGAGCTCTTCGTCCGGGTCGTTGTCCATGCGCGCCTCGAGCAGCGACAACATCTCCGCCGCGCTCTTGCCCGTGGCGCACACGATGAAGATGTGCCCGAAGCGCGCCTCGTAGGCCAGGTTCCCGTCTCGGAGCGCGCGCAGCGTGGACTCGTCGGCCGACGTCGCGCCCGACTGCTCGCCCGCCGACCACGCCTCGGTCGCGGCGAACTTCTCGCGCAGCTTCGCGAGGTCGGCCCCGATGCGAGGGTGGTGGGTGAAGGCCTCGAGCACGTCGTCGCGCTCCATCGTCGCCCAGACCTCGCGCGCCTTGTCGAGGAGCGCGTCTCCGAGCGGGCGCTCGCGGAGCATGCCCTCGACCCAGCGCGAGGCGCCGCAGCAGCGCGTGAGCGCGGCGCGGGCCTCGTCCTCGTCCATGGCGTCGAGCGCGCTCACGCCGGCCGACCGAAGAGGCGCAGCCGGCTGATGCCGCCGTCGGGGTAGATGTCGACCTTCACGTGGGTGAAGGGGCCCTTCGCCTGGAGCGCGTCCTCCTTCAGGAAGCGTCGGTCGTGCGCCTCGAGCTTCGTCTCCGGCAGGATCGTCTCCCAGTCCGCGCGCGCGACGAGCTCCGTCAACGTCGCGTCGGGCGCGTGCACGCCGCGGAGCGCGCAGCGGTCGGGGTAGTTTCCCTTGAAGTGGTTGGTGTCGATCTCGGCCACCTCGATCGCGCCCGGCGCGCCGAGCCGGATGAGGATCCAGTCGTGGCCCGGGGCGGGGCGCTTGCGGCGCGTCTCCCAGCCGCCGCCCATGTTCTCGGCGCGCGACGGCAAGAGCAGGTTGTCCATCGGCCCGAAGAAGGCGTCGCTGCACGCGAGCGCCTTGCCGCCGCGGTTCACCGCCGCGAGATCGACGAGCCCGTCGGGCACGTGCTGCTTCTGCAGGTCGTCGAGCGCGGAGGGCTCGCGGCTCGCCGCGACCTCTCCCCACACCCGCAGCCGCGCGACGCCGCCGTCCGGGTAGATGTGGAGCCGCACGTGATCGAAGACCTCGTCCGAGGCGACGGTGAAGAGGTTCTGCGAGCCGGGCCGGAGCGGGCTCTGCCCGAGCACCTCGACCCACTCGCCGTCGGCCCGCTTCGCCTCGAGGCTGGCGAAGGGCGGGTGGTTGCCGAGGAAGTGGTTGGTGTCGATGTCGAGCGCGCGGATGCGGCCCGGGGCGCCGAGCCGGACCACGCAGTGATCGTGCCCGTCGACCCGCTTGCGGCGGCTCTCCCAGCCGTCCATCCACTTGCCGCGCTCGGTGTAGCGGTCCGGCTCGAACACGCCGCGGCCGGGCTTCACGAGGTTGTGCATCGACGCGAAGAAGTCGTCGGTGCAGGAGATGGCCTCGCCGCCGAGCGTGCCGGCCGCGAGATCGATGAGCCCGCCGAAGCGAGCGCCTTCTTCAGGTCGGCTCACGCCGTGCCTCCACTGGATGTGCGATGAAGCTGCGGCCGCCCGTGCGGCCCGATCACGTTCTGCCCGTCGTAGACCACGCGCCCGCGCAGCCACGTGCGCTCGACGCGCCCGCTCAGCGTGCGCCCGAGGTAGGGCGAGACGCGGTGCTTGAAGCGGAGCGAGTCCGCCGTCACCTCGCGGTCGGCCTCCGGGTCCCACGCCACGAGGTCGGCGTCCATGCCCGGCGCGACGCGCCCCTTGCGGTCCGACACCCCGGCGAAGCGGGCTGGGCGCGCCGACAGCCACTCGGCGATCTGCGTGATCGTCGCGCCCCTCGCGCGCGCCTCCGTCCAGACGCTCGAGAGCCCGAGCGAGAGCGAGGCGACGCCGCCCCACGCCTCGAGGAAGTCGCCCTTCTCGGGGACCTTCAGGTGCGGCGTGCAGGGAGAGTGGTCGCTCACCACGAAGTCGATCGTACCGTCGAGCAGGCCCTGCCAGAGCCGCGCGCGGTTCGCCTCCTCGCGGATCGGCGGCGCGCACTTGAACTCGGTCGCGCCGTCCGGGACGTCCTCGGCGCGCAGGCAGAGGTAGTGCGGACAGGTCTCCACCGTGAGCGGCAGCCCCTCGCTCTTGGCCGCCGCGATCATCGGCAGCGCGCTCGCGCTCGACAGGTGCACCACGTGCACGGGGCAGCGCGTCTCGCGGCAGAGCGCGATGAGCATCGCGATGGCGGCGTCCTCCCACGCGGCGGGCCGGGCCCCGAGCCAGGCGTCGTACTTGCGCGGGTCGACGCCGGCCGCGGTCGGGTCCGCCTCCAGCTCGAGCTCCGCGTGCGCCAGCAGCGGGATCGCCGCGTCCTTCATGCGCGGCATCGCCTCGCGCAGCGTCGCCTCGTCCGCCTTGGGGAAGTCGTCGATGCCGGAGTGGCAGAGGAACGCCTTGGCGCCCAGCGCGCCGTCCTTCGCGAGCTTCGTCAGCTCCTCGGCGTTGCCCGGGATCACCCCGCCCCAGAAGCCGACGTCCACGTGCAGCTCCGCGTCCGTCGCCTCGAGCTTCCGCTTCAGCGCGTCGCGCGTGGTGGTGACGGGGATACAGTTGAGCGGCATGTCCACGAGGGTCGTGACGCCCCCCGAGGCCGCCGCCTGGGTCGCGGTGACGAACCCCTCCCACTCGGTCCGCCCCGGCTCGTTCACGTGCACGTGCGTGTCGACCAACCCGGCCATGAGCACGTGCGGCGCGTCCTCGACCGGCATGCCCTCGGGCGCCGCGTCGAACGGGCGCACCTCGGCGATCGTCTCGCCGTCGATCATCACGAGCGCCGGCCGCACCCCCTCGGGCGTGACCACCTGTTGGCTGCGGATCCCTCGCATCAGAGCCGCGACGCATACCACGTCCCGCGTTCCGCGGCGATGGCCGCCCCCCTACGCGACGCGCGCGCGGCGCGCCCGGCCGTCCGCGGCGTTCAGGAAACTGACGAGCTCGCGACGGAGCGCGTTGTAGCGTCCATACGCATCGCGCACGGACGGGTCCTCGCGGAGCGCTTCGTACAGCGCGAGCTCGGGCGCCTCGGGCAGGTCCTCGGGGGGCGGAAGCAAGAGGCCGAGCGCGCTCAGTCGCGCGGAGGCCGCCGCGACCAGAAGCGCCTCCACGGACCAGGCCCCTCGGTTCGCGTCACGGAGCCCCGCCACCACGCGCTCGGCGCCCGGCAGCCCCGCCACTTCAAGCATCGACCGACTCCAGGAACGCGTCGATGCTCGTCAGATACACGACGCCGGGCCCTCTCGCGCTCCGGGCGAGTTCCTTCTAAGCGCCTACGACGTGCTGGACTCAGAGCGCGGCGCAGACCTCGGCGAAGGTCGCGCTCGCCAGCCGGAGGGCCATGGCGTCGAGGCAGTCGAGCAGCGCGCGGGGGGCGTCCTTGCCCCGGTAGGAGAGGCCGAGGTGCTGTGCGCGGCGGTAGTGGCGCGCGCCCTCCTCGAGCGGGGCGAGCACGATCTCGCGCGGCTCGAACGAGTCGGCGGCGAGCTCCAGGATCAGGCCCGACGGGTCGAGGCGCGCGGAGCGCACGCGGACGGCGCCGAGGCCGAGGAGCGCGAGCAGCCCCTCGCTCGGCGCGCGCTTTCCCGTCGGGCGATCGAGCGGGCGCGGGGGAGCCTGCCCCGCCGCCGTCACCAGCTCGTTCTGGAGGGTGGCCAGCTCGTGGAAGGTCTCGCCGCGCTCGAGCTCGGTCATGTCCGCCGGGGTGCGCGAGACGAGGTCGTCGTAGTCGTCGAAGGTCTCGCGCGCGGGCCCGGGCCAGGCCTCGACCGCCGCCTCGCCGAGCACGGTGCCGGGCAGCGGCTGGTAGGTCGACCAGATGATCGAGCCGGGGCGGAGCTTCCGGAGCAGCGACACCGTGGAGTGGGCCTGAGCCCGGGTCTCGGTCGGGAGCATCGTCATCAACGACGCGCTCGTCGGCAGCCCGAGCTCGCGGCAGTCGGCGAAGAGCTGCTCGAGGCGCGCGTCGGAGGAGCGGCGGTCGAGCACGTCGCGGCGCAGCGCCTCGTCGCCCGCCTCGACGCCGCAATGGAAGAGGACACAGCCCGCCTCGGCGAGGAGCTCGAGCCGCGGACGCGTCGCCGCGTTCGGGTGCATCTCCACCTTGAAGGGCAGCCCCACGCGGCGTGGGTACGCGCGCGCGAACGCCTCGAGCCAGGCGAGGGGAATCGGGAAGTGCTCATCCCAGAACTCGAAGCCCTCCGGCGCGTAGCGGTCGCGCAGGTCGGCGAGCTCCTCGCAGAGAGCGGAGACGTCGCGCACGTTCTTCATGCGGGCGTCGCTGAGGCCGAGGACCTTGCCCCAGCGCGGGGCCGAGCAGTAGGCGCAGGTGAACGGGCAGCCGCGGCTCGCGCGGACCGGCAGGTAGCCGTCGACGTGCGGGCCGAAGGTGTTGATGCCGCGGCCCAGGAGCTCGCGGACGTCGCCGAAGATCTCGTAGTCCCAGCGCGGCAGGGCGTCGATGACCGGCTCGGGATCCGCGGCGGGCGGCGCGTCCGCGAAGCCGGCGTCGGCGCGGAGCCAGAGACCCGGGAGCGAGGCGTCGAGCGTGCCCGTGGACAGCCGATCCAGCAGCGCGGCGAGCGGTCGCTCGCCCTCCCCGATGCAGATCGCGTCGACGCGCGGAGAGAGGGCGACGTCGCGCGGCGCCATCGTCGCGTGGTAGCCGCCCACCACCACGAAGGCGTCGCTCTCGAGCTCACGCAGCAGCCCGGCCGCGCCCGGCCAGTCGCGGGTCATCGAGGAGATGGCGACGACGTCCGCCGCCTCCGCCTCGAGCCGCCGCGCCGCGTCGACTATCCGCTCCTCGCGGCCGACCTCGAGCGCGCTCGCCTCGTGCCCGGCCGCGCGCACCACCGCGGCGAGCTGCGCGACCGACGAGCTGAAGGGGCGCGGGGGATCGGTGAAGAAGACGAACGAGACCTTCATCGTGCCGCACGACGATGAAGGTCACGGGCCCCGGACGCCAGGGAATGCGCGCAGACGTTGAAACCGCGCGGCGTCGGATGCGGCGATAGCATCGCCCGGATGCGCGTCGCACTCCTCCCATTGCTCGCTCTCTCGATCACCCTGGGCTGCGGAGGCGACCCCGCCACCGACGCCGGCGTCAGGCCGCGCGACGCCGCGCGTGACGTCGCCGACGCCGACGCCGACGCCGACACGGACTCGGGCGCGCCGACGCTCTGTCCACCGGACGATCCCTGCGCGAGCGGTTGCACGCGCGCCGAGCTGTTCGTCGAAGCGGAGTCCTTCTACGGCTCCGACGACTGGCGGGTCACCGACGCACCGGACGCGCGCCTGGGGCGCAGCGTCACCCCACGCGGCAACGAGCTTCACTACTACCCCTTCACGGTGGCCACCCCGGGGCCACAACAGCTCTGCGCACGCATGCGCAGCGCAGCGGGCCGAGCTGCCGAGGTGCGGGTCGAGGTCGAGGGCTTCCGTGCGCGCTTGACCGGCACGGACGCCTCCGCGTGGACCTGGAGCTGCGTCGACGTGCACGTGCCCTTGCGCGACGTTTGGCTCGGCGTCCGGTACTGGGCGGGCGGCACCGAGCTCGACGCGTTCGCGCTGCTCCCGCCCGGCGAGCCGCCGCCGACCGGCGAGGGCGAGGCGGCGCCCGACGCGTGCGGCAACGACACCTGTCAGCAGGGCGAGAGCTGCGAGAGCTGCCCCGAGTGCTGCGAGGCGCGCTGCGGAGACGGTCGGTGCACGCGCCCCGACGAGGACCGGGGCACCTGCCCCGACGACTGTCGCGGCGGCGACGCGTGCACGCCGTACGACGGCGTGTGCCGCGACGGGGCCGACCTCGCCGCCCTCCCGGCCGGGCACTGGTGCGCGGTTCGCCAGAACGCGCGCACCGCCGAGAAGCGGCCGGCCGAGTACGACGACTTCGACGGCAGCACATCGGCGAGCTTCGAGAGCTATCAGCGCGTGCAGGGCTTCGACGCCCTGATCAGCGCCTGGAACGGTGGCGCCTTCGACCGGCGCCGGGATCGGCTGGTCCTCTTCGGCGGCGGCCACGACGACTACGGTGGCAACGAGCTGGTGGCCTTCTCGCTGACGACGCTGCGCTGGGAGCGCTTGTCGGACCCGACCCCCTTCCCCAACCGGCGGCCCGACTGGCAGAACCCGGACGGAACGCCCATCTCCCGCCACAGCTACGACGGCGTCACCTACCTGGCGGAGACGGACGAGGTCTTCGCCTTCGGCGGCGCCCCCGACGCGGCCGAGGGTGGCTGCAACACGCCCGGCGCGTGGCGCTTCGACCTCGGCGCTCGCGAGTCCAGCGGGACGTACTCGCCCGACCAGTGGCGCCTCGCCACCCGCGACGGCGAGCCGCGCACGGAGTGCGAGAACCGCGCGGTCGAGGACCCGGAGCGCGGCCGCGTCCTGTTCGCGACCCAAGCGGGTTGGTTCGCGTACGACGTGGCCAGTGACGCGTGGTCCATGCTCCGCGCGACCACGCGCAACCAGGGCGCGCAGGCGGTGGTGATCCCGGGGCGGGGCGAGATGCTCCAGTTCGGAGGGCGGCTCGAGGGCGTCGTGCGCCGGTTCGATCTGGCCGACCCCGACTTCACGTTCGAGGAGATCACCCCACCCAGCTCACCCGTGGCCACCGCGTCCAACGTCGGCGCGGCCTGGGACTCTGCCCTCGGCGCCGTCGTGGTGTGGAGCGGGGGCGCAGAGGTGCACGTGCTCGATCCGGACACCCTGAGCTGGACCACGCGCGCGCCGCCCGCGACCAACGCCGCGTCCCCTGGCCCCGTCACCTCGAGAGGCGTCTATGGCCGCTGGCGTTACTCCGAGCGCCTCGACGTGCACGTCGTCGTGGACGACGCAGACCGCCCCGTGTTCCTGCTGCGGGTCGGAGGCTGACTCGCGAGCCGGACCCGCGGACAGATGACGCGCCGAGCCCCATTCTCCCGCTGGCGAGCTCTCAGGCTCTGACGCTCGGCCGATGGATCCGGAACATGAGCGCCATGCGAGGCTCCGCGTGGCGCTGCTTCGGCACCGCGTGATGCCACAGCCGTTGACACGCGCCGCCCATCACCATCAGGTCTCCCCAGCCCACCGACCAGCTCCGGGACGCTCCCCCCTCCGCGGGGCGCACCATGAACTTGCGGGGGCTGCCGAGGGACACCACCGCCACGGTCGACGTCGGCTGATCGCGCAGCTCCTTGTCGGCGTGCCAGGCGACGCTGTCGCGGCCGTCCCGGTAGAGCGCGAGCATGATGGAGCTCAGGGGCTCCCCGTAGCGGCGGCTGAGCGCGCGGCTCATCGCGTCGAGCAGCGGGTGGGCGCCGTCGCGCGGCACCACCGAGAGCAGCCGGGGCACCGCGACCACCCGGTCGTACATCGGGCGCTCCTGCGCGTGCCAGCGCATGGCCTCGCGCAGCGTCTCGAAGAGGCGCGCGTGCCCGCTCACCCAGCCGGGCTGACGGTCGATCCAGGACTCGCGGTCGAGCTGGATCCGCTCGACGCGATGGAACGCGAGGTCGATCTCGGGTGCGTCGTGGCCGAAGAGCGAGGTCTGCACGGAGCCCAGAGCATACTGAACATGCGCGCAGGATCAAGCGAGCTCGAGCAGCGCCTCCACCGCGGGCTTGCCGTACTCGGCCGCGCCGACGCGGATGGCGAGGTTGTCGGCGATCTGCAGCTCGCAGCGGTCGTGCGTGTGGCCCGCGAGCACCGTGATGCGACGGTCCGGGTGGCTGGCCGCCATCTCGCGGAGCACCTCGCCGACCGCGTGGCAGGTCATCCAGGGAAGGAAGTCGTCGCCGCAGACGTGGCCCTGGTGGGTGGTCGCCTCGCGGAACGGCGGGATGTGCGTGGCGACGTAGACATGCCGATGCGGCGCGAGCGCCTCACCGAGCAGCGCCCTCAGGCGCGCCGCCTCGTCGCGGCCGATCTGCTGCACCACCTCCACCAGCTCCGCCCGCGTCTCGGTCTTCAGCTCCTCGATGCGCACGTGGTCGTTGAAGACGATGGGCGTGGTCTGCGCGTTGCCGAGCTGGCCGTCGCCCCACCCGTCCACCCCGACGAGCGCGTGGTCGGCGTCGAGCTTCACCACCCCGGACGCGGGGAGCCAGCGCAGCCGCGGCTCGATCGACGGCAGCTGGGTGAGCGCCTCGCGCATCTTCGCGATGCTCGCGCCGTAGTAGTCGTGGTTCCCGGCCACGAACCAGCACGGCATGCGCCAGCTCGCGACGAGCTTGGCGAGGTGCCCCCCGAGCGCGCGCGCCACCGAGATGTCGCCCGTGAGGATCACGCCGTCCGCGCCCGTGGCCGCGACCTCCGCGCCGAACGCGGCGATCTGCGCGTCCGAGAGGAAGTCGAGGTGGATGTCGGTGAGCCAGGCGAGCTTGGAGTGCGTCATCTCTCTGGCTGGAGGCGTATCCGGATCACCCCGGTCTGGCCACTCCGGGCGCCTGGAGCACGCAAGTCGAGCGTCATGTCCGTGGCGCGCTCGGGGATCTGGCTCGCCTCGAGGTCGGCGGTGCCGATCACCTCGTCGTTCACCGTGTCCTCGTCGTAGACGACGAAGCGGATGGGGAAGTCGTCCGGCCGCAGGGCGCCCGGCAGCCAGAGGCCGAAGCGGGCCTCGCGGTTGTCGTCGACGACCGGGGAGCGGGCCAGCTCGCGCCCGTCGCGCGCGATGGAGACGACGACCACGTACGGGTCCGGGTCACCGCCGATGACGTCCCACGAGCCGCCGCTCGCGTTCTCGGCCGCGACGGTCACGCTGCGCACCTCCACGCGGACGGCCCCGCCGCGCGTGCCCGAGGGCACCACCGTGCTCGACGTGGCGCCGGGCCGCGGCCCCTGTCCGCCCGCCTGCGCGGTCGCCGCTCCCGACTCCGCCTCCACGACGGGGGTCACGCGGTAGCGCAGCTGCGCGGGGAGCGACGAGCCCGAGAGCGGCGTCACCACCAGCACCGAGCGGCAGTCGGCGGTGTCGAGGCGCACCGATCGCGGCGAGCCCGTGCTCCGGAGCTCCGCGATCCGATCGCCCTGCGGCGGCCCCTGGCGCTGCCCGTTCCAGGCCGCGTCCAGCCACCGATGCAGCGTGTCCTCGCAGACCCGCCGGACCTCCGCGCCGTCGCCCTCCTCGAGCTCCACGTCGAGGCTCACCTCGCCCTGCTCGCTCGCGATCGGGCCGACCACGTCCATGCCGCCCGGCCACACCGCGGAGCGCTCGTTGACCAGCCACGCGCCGCCGTCGGGTCCCATCTCCCAGGGCCGGAGCGGGGTCTGCCCGCGCGGGAGCTCGCCGAGCATGAAGTCCATCTGCGCGGTGTCGAGCTGGTAGGTCACGGTGAAGCCCGCCGCGAGCCGCTCCTGCAGCCGCTGCGATCCCTCCTCGGCCGCCTGCAGCTGCGCGCGGTCGTTGGCCGAGCTGCCCGTCATGTCGAGGATGCCGCCCAGCAGCGACGAGAAGACGCCCGTGGCCTCCGCCTGGACGAGCCCGGTCGGCTCGACGTGCGCGGTCACGCCGGGCGAGGGGTGCAGCCAGATGCTCGCGATGCGGGTGCGCGCGTCGTAGCCGACGTGGAAGCTCGCGGAGAAGGTCGCCTCGCCGTCGAAGCGCAGGTACTGCCGCACCCGGAAGCCGGTGCTCTCGCGGTCGAGCCAGGTCCAGCCGGGGCCGCCGATCGACACCCGCAGGCGGTCGTCCTCCACCCGCGCCTCGCAGCGGCGGATCCACCATCGGCCGACCGCGGCGTCGCGCCCGGCCTCGGGCCCCTCGTGCGACTCCTCCCCGGGCAGGCCGATGAAGCTGCCGGTCACCTGCTCGCAGATCCGCGGCGCCATCAGCTCCGCCATCAGCTCGCTCAGCTCGTCCGGCGTGCCCTCCTCGCCGCCCGCGGTCTCGTTGCATTCGGCCTGCTGCTGGCCCTGGTCGTAGGCGACCTGCCCACAGCCCGTGAGCAGGATCGCCAACCCGAGGATTCGATGCGCCATCGGGCGCGAGCATAAGCCCACGCGCGACGCCGCAAAAGCACGTCCCGTCCCATCCATGGGGGCGCCAACGCGCGGCGCGCCTCGCTTCATTTCCCGTCAGCCGCCTGGCACTCCGTCACGTCCCCGTCGGTTTCGCGCTCCGAACTGCGCCACAGCGGCAGAATGGCCCTCGGCACGGGTCCTGCGGTGCAGACACGCGATGAGTCGCAACGCCGCCCACACCCTGCACGGATTCGCGCCCGACGTGACCGAGATGGTCCCCGTCACGGTCCCCGAGCGCCTCGACGAGCTCCAGCGCCGCTACGACGTCGGCCCGCCGATCGGCGAGGGCGGCATGGGCGTCGTGCACCGCGTCCGTCACGTGATGCTGGGCCGCGACTTCGCGCTCAAGCTGCTCCGACCCGAGCACGCGGCCGACCCGCAGATCCTCGAGCGCATGCATCGTGAGGCGCTGAGCGCGGCCCGCGTCGACAGCCCGCACACGGTCGAGGTCAACGACTTCGGCCGCCTCTCGGACGGCACGCCCTACATCGTGATGGAGCTGCTCGAGGGTCGGGAGCTGTCCGACGAGCTGCAGCGGGAGGCCCGGCTGCCGTGGGACCGCGTCGCCGGCATCGCGCTCCAGTGCTGCGACGCGCTCTCGAAGGTGCACCGCGAGGGCATCGTGCACCGCGATCTCAAGCCCGAGAACCTGTTCCTCGTGGACCGACCCGGCGGCGAGGACTTCATCAAGATCCTCGACTTCGGGCTGGCGAAGGTCGCGGGGAGCGCGTCGCTCTCGCGCGCGGGCATGGCCATCGGGACGCCGAGCTACATGTCCCCCGAGCAGTGCGCGGGCGAGGCGACCGAGGCGAGCACCGACCTCTACTCGATGGGGTGCGTGCTCTACGAGCTCTTGAGCGGCCGGCCCCCGTTCGTCGAGGCCTCGTACTCCGAGGTGCTCATCGCGCACATCACGAAGGCGCCGACGCCGATCGACGAGCTGGTGCCGGATCTCCCGCCCGAGGCGGCGGCGCTCGTGATGCGCTGCCTGGAGAAGGACGCGGAGTGGCGCTTCGAGTCGGCCGACGCGCTGGCGGAGGCCATCCGCGGCGTCGACCTCGGGATCCCCGAGCGCTCGGGCACGCGCCGCATCCCGGAGTCCCGACGGCGCGGCGCGCCCATCGCCCTCCCCGCGCCAGCCGAGCCGTCGAACGCGCTCGTCTGGACGCTCGCGCTCGCCCTGATGGGATCCGTCGCCGCCCTCTCCGCGGCGTTCGTGCTCGTGCGGCCGTCGACCGCGCCGCCGCCGCCCTTCGCGGCGAGCACCGCGCCGCAGACCTTCCTGCTCACCACCGACCCCGAGGGCGCCGACGTGCGCATCGACGGCGCGTCCCGCGGGAGGACGCCGCTCTCGCTGACGGCCGAAGAGGCGAGCGCGGGCGAGGTGGAGCTCTCGCTCGAGGGTCACGCGCCGCGGCGGCTTCGCCTCGCGCCCGAGGTCCGCGGCACCGTGCGCGTCTATCTCGACCCGGAGCCCTGATCATCGAGGGTGGCGCACCGGGATGGGCGGCGCGGGGCTCGGCGCGCCGTCCGCGAGGCAGACGTCCTGGACGGGCACGGCGCGAGGCGCGCCCTCGAGGTGCAGCCGGTTCTCACCCGTCCCGCCCGTGCCGGTGATCCGCGCGACCCGCGCCTCGCGGCCCTCGTGACGCACGCGCATGCCTGCGAGGGCCGCGACCCGAAAGACCGGCACCTCCGCGCGGGGCCGCCGCGTGGTCACGGCGGCGCCACGGGCCCAGTCCCCGGTGACCAGCGAGACCTCGCCGCCCACCAGCCCTCGCACGCGGGTCACGCAGCGCCCGGACGGCGCGTCGACCAGCGCGTACTCGGCGTCTTCGTAGGGCTCGGTCTCGATGCTGTTCATCACCGAGAAGACGCTCGCGCCGAGGCAGCAGGCGAGGGGCGCCGCGACGAGCGCGCCGAGGCCCAGGCCACGCAGCGCCGAGCGGAAGGCCTGGCGCGCGATCGCGGACCGGCGGCCGACCTCGCCCGTGAAGTCTTCGAGGACCAGCGCGCGCGCGTCGCCGAGCGCGGCGAGCACGCGGGGCGAGACGAGGTTGTCCGCGCGACAGAAGGCGCAGCGCACGAAGGCCGCGTCGCTCGTCGCCGCGAGCGGGCCCCCGCAGACGTGGCAGGCGGCCGGCGCGCCAGGGGTCGGGGGCGGGAACGCCGCGAGCTGCGCCCGGACCCGCGCGAGCCGACTCCGCAAGAACAGGAGCCCGCTCGCGCCGAAGGTGAGCACGACGAGCACGGGCGTCGCGCACATGAGGAGCGCCGCCCAGTCGACGGGCCCACCCGGTGTGAGCGCGAAGAGGGCGAAGCAGCCCGCGAAGGGCAGGAGCACCGCGGCGCAGGCCGTGAGATACACGAGCGTGCCGAACAGGTCGCTCGTCAGGAGGCGCCGCTGGAAGGTCGAGAGCTGACGGCGGCGCGCGTCGGTCCGCGTGAGGATCGACGCCGCCTCGCGGAGCTGCGCCGTGGCCTGGATGGGAGGCGCGCCGCGGTAGCCACACGATCCGCAGGTGAAGCGATCGGGCGCCGCGAGCTGGACCGGGCCGGGTCTCCCGCACTCGGGGCATCGCGCGGCGTACACCTCGGCAGCGTACAACGACAATCACACCGCGGTCGGGTACGGCGGATCGGGCCACCGGCGCGCGCGGAGGGCGTGCGTAGGTGGCCCCCGTGTCCCTCCCCACCCAGCTCCTGAGGCAGCTCTACAGCTTCGGGACGTCGAGCAACGTGCCCGACGGAATCTCGTTCGAGCTCGAGAACCGTCTCCTCGACGCGAGCGTGATCGCGCTGGCGGGGGAGCTGTCGCTCGGCGCCGCCATCTCCTCGCTCGACTGGGTGTCGAGCCACGAGGCGCTCGGCCGCAATCGCTGAGCGGTCAGTGAGCCGCGGCGCGCTCGCGGAGCATGGCCCAGAGCGCGCGCAGGGCGGTCGCCTCCCCGCCCGTGGGCCGCCCGGGCTTGGCGCCGTCGTTCCACGCGTGCACGTCGAGGTGGAGCCAGCTGCCGGCGTGCTCGACGAACTCGCTCAGGAAGAGCGCCGCGGTGATGGCCCCGCCCAGCGAGGTGGAGGCGGCGTTCTTCAGGTCCGCGACGCGGCTGTCCAGGTGGCGCCGGTACGCGCGGTGGAGCGGGAGGCGCCAGACGTGATCGCCGGTCTGGCGGCCCGCCCTCGCGAGCGCCTCGGCGAGCTTCGCGTCGCTCGTGAAGAAGGCGCTGATCTCGGCCCCCAGCGCGAGCCGGGCCGAGCCGGTCAGGGTGGCCACGTCGATGAGCAGGTCGGGCCTCTCGGCGTCGGCCTCGGCGAGCGCGTCGGCCAGGATGAGCCGCCCCTCCGCGTCGGTGTTCGAGATCTCGACCGTCTTGCCGTGTTTCGACCGAAGCACGTCGAGTGGACGGTACGCGTCCGCGCCTGGGAGGTTCTCCACGGTGGGCACGAGGACGCGGAGCCGCACGGGGAGCTCGGCGTCCATGATCAGCTTCGCGAGCCCGAGCACGATCGCGGCGCCGCCCATGTCCTTCTTCATCCGGAGCATGCCGGCCGCGTTCTTGAGGTCGAGCCCGCCGCTGTCGAAGACGACGCCCTTGCCGACCAGCGTGACGCTCGGCGCGTCCTTCGAGCCCCAGCGGAGGTCGATCAGGCGAGGTCCGCGCGCGGAGCCGCGCCCGACCGCGTGGATCATCGGGTAGCCCGCCTCGAGCCGCTTGCCGTGGGTGACGGTCACCTTGGCGCCGTGCGCCGCGCCGAGCCGCTTGGCGGTCTCGGCGACCTCGGCTGGCCCGAGGTCGCCGGCCGGGGTGTTGATCAGGTCGCGGGCCAACCCGATCGCCTCGACCACCCTCGCCACCTCGGCGCGGTCGGCGGCCTTGGGCCAGACCAGCTCGCGTGGCGCGGCGGCGGCCTCGCTCTTGTAACGGTCGAACCGGTAGGCCGAGAGCGCCCAGCCGATCGCCGCGTCGGTCGCCGCCGCCTCCTCCAGCTCCGTGTCCAGCCGGTAGCGCCCGGGCGGCAGGCGCTGGGCGGCGCCGGCCCACGCCCACGGGCTCGCGTCCTTGCTGCCGAAGAGGGCCAGCTTGGGCCCCCTCGCGCCGGGGATCAGCGAGGCGCGGTTGCCCCGGGGCTCGAAGGTCGAGGCGTCCAGCCAGCGCTGCACGGCCTTGCCCTGTTGCTTGCGCCAACCCGGGAAGGACGCGTCGTCCACGACGACGATCGGCAGGGTCTTGGCGTTCTTTCGGGTCACGAGGGTGGAGAGCACCGCGGGATTGAACCACCGCCCACGTCAGGGGTCACGGAAGCGGCACGGTCCGACACGAAGACCCGGTCGCTCCGCAAAACTTTCAGAGTGAGCCCCCGATCTCGGGAGGGATCGCCGATCCGCCGTCACGGAACGGCGATTGCGATCAGGACCCCCGTCGCGCGGCCGGGCGTGCGACCGGCGCTGCGACGTACCGCAAATGGGGAGGCCTTGGGTGGCCGAACGGGTGGCTCAGGAGAGGCGAAGCGCGGCCGGGACCCCGGCCGGCCGCCTCGGTGCGAGATGCGCTTTTGGCACGGCCGTGATAGATTCGGCCGTTGGCGCGTCGTCTACGAGGAATTGGGAACGTCCGGGGAGCCGCATCCAGCGGCCCACGGACCCTGTCGTCCCGATCCTCGATGGGGCAGCCCTCGACGTGTCTTTTGGCGTTCGCGTGCGGCGGCGCGTGGACGACTCATCTTGGCTTGAACGGCGGCGGCGCGCGACCTGGCGGCTGAAGCGCGCCCGCCCCTACGGATCGTTGGAAGGGGATCGAGATTGACCAGCAAGAGCATGGCGCAGGCGCGCACGGAATCGGTGCGTGACGAGGACGAGGCGGACGCAGCGGCGGCCGTCGACCGTGAGGCCTACCGGCAAGAGCTGAAGGCGACCGCCGGGCTCATCGACGCCCTGATCATGTCCGGGCGCACCGACGGGTACCTGACCTTCGACGAGGTCGCGCGGGCGATCGGCGCGGCGCCGCGCATGGACCGCGCGGTCAACTGGCTGATGAAACGCCTGCCCGTCGAGGGGATCGAGATCCGCGACTCGGACTACGTCCCCAGCAACAGCAAGGCGGCCAAGGAGAAGGAGCGCCCGAGCGTGATGCCGACGGAAGAGGAGCGGCTCAGCGAGACGCCGGCGAAGAGCGCCGCGCCGCCCGGGGTCGACCCGATCCAGGCCTACCTCGGCAAGATGGGCAGCCTCTCGCTCCTGACCCGCGAGGGCGAGGTCGAGTTCGCGCGACGCATCGAGAAGGGCCGCCTGTTCATCCTGTGGGCGCTCGCGCGCTCGTCGATCCGGATGCCCGAGCTGACCGACCTGATCGAGCGGCTGGAGGAGAACGACATCCGGGTGCGCGACGTGGTGGACGGCATGACCAGCTCCACCGAGGACCAGGAGGCGGAGGTGCGCCCCGACGCGCTCCGGCACCTGAAGCGCCTCAAGCGGCTCGAGAAGACCAACCGCCGCCTGCTCAAGGAGCTCGAGGGCGAGCGCCGGCTGACCAAGCGGGCGCGCGGCGACCGCGAGAAGGAGCTCGAGGAGAACTGCCAGCAGCGCTACGAGGTGCTTCAGGAGCTCGGCCTCCACGAGCGTCAGCTCGAGCGCATCACCGACCGGCTGAAGGACTACGTGCACCGCCTCGAGAAGGCGGAGACGGAGCTCGCGACGGCCGCGCGCGACGTCGGCGTCAACGACCCCGAGAAGCTCGAGGAGCGCCTCCCGCGGGTCCGTCCCGGGCGCAAGATCACGCGGTCGGCCCTCATGCGCGCCGAGCGCGCCGTCAAGGACCTCCACCGCGTGCGCAAGCAGGTCGAGGAGGACGCTGGCCGCCCCTGCGACGTCGTGCGCGAGAACTACCGCGAGCTGCGGCGCGCGGAGGACGAGGTCGAGGCGGCCAAGGCCGAGATGGTCGAGGCGAACCTCCGGCTCGTGGTCTCGATCGCGAAGAAGTACATGAAGCGCGGCCTGCCGTTCCTGGACCTCATCCAGGAGGGGAACATCGGGCTGATGCGCGCGGTGGAGAAGTTCGACTACCGCCGCGGCTACAAGCTCTCGACCTACGCGTCTTGGTGGATCCGACAGTCCATCGCGCGGGCGACCGCCGATCAGGCCCGCACGATCCGGCTGCCCGTGCACGCGTTCGAGCGGCTCAACAAGATGGTGCGCGTCACCCGCGAGCTCATGGGGCAGCTCGGCCGCGAGCCGACGCCCGAAGAGCTGGCGAAGACGATGCAGATGCCCGTCAACAAGGTGCGCGATCTGCTCGCCATCAGCCGCGACGCGATCAGCCTCGAGACGCCCGTCGGCAACGACGGCAGCGGGCAGCTCGCCGACTTCATCGAGGACGAGTCGGCCGCGTCGCCCATGGACGGCGTGGTCAACGACGACCTCGAGCAGAACGTGCTCCGCGCGCTCGCCATCCTCACGCCGCGCGAGGAGAAGATCCTGCGCATGCGGTTCGGCATCGGGGCGAGCGAGGTGCACACGCTCGCCGAGGTGGGTGAGGTCTTCGGCGTCAGCCGGGAGCGCATCCGTCAGATCGAGGCGCTCGCGCTACGCAAGCTCCGACAGAGCGGCAACGAAGCGGCGCTGCGCTCGTTCGTCGACTGACGGTCCATCCAATCCGCCCGCGCAAACGGACGCGGGTGGGTGTATCCTCTCGAGTCGTGGGCGTCCCGAGCGAGGAAGCGTCCGCCGAGCGCGAAGTCGAGCTGGTCGCCAGAGCACTCTGCGCGCGGGGGTCGGTCCGAGAAGCCATCGCGATGCTGCGCGGAGCGGTCACGCGCGACGCGGGGCACCAGGACTGTCGGACCCTGCTCGACGCCATCGAGGGCGGCGACGTCCCGGCGGGGCCGGGCACGACGGTGGAGCTGGATCTGCCGCTCGTGGACCGCTGGATCCGCGCGGGCGCGCTGGTCGAGGCGCTCGCGCTGCTCGGAGGCACGCCGATGGGCAGCCTCGACACGGGTCGCGAGTGGGCGAACCTGCTGGGCGAGCTGCTCGCGCCGGTGCCGGTGGACGCCGAGGAGACGCTCGTGGCGATGCACCACCAGCTGCTCTCGGGCGGCGCCTCGGTGGCGCTGACCCTGCTCGAGGAGCGTGAGCGCGAGGCGGGGGAGGGGCTGCCGGCGTGGGCGTCCCGGCGCCTGGAGCTGCTGCGCTGGATGCTCCTCGACAACGCGGCGGTGGCCGAGAGCTATCGCGAGCTGCCGACCACGGCGCCGAGCGCGCTGGCGGGCGCCCTGCGTGACCCGCTCGGGCGCCGCAACGTGCCGCAGGCGCTCGAGGCCGCGCGCGCGTTCTGCGACGCCAACCCCGGCCACGAGGACGCCCACCGCGCGTGCCTCGCCCTCGAGGCGATCGCGAAGGAGATCGAGGTCCACTCGGGGTCGGACACGACCCACTCCCTGACCATCCCGATGTACGGCCTGCCCGCCGCCGCGATGCAGCTCCGCATGGGCAACCTCGACGCCGCGTGCTCCATCTACCGGAAGCTCGAGGGGCGGGCGGAGGGAGCGGAGGCGACGCGCCTCCTCGAGGAGGTGGAGGCGCTGCAGCGCGCGCTCGCCGGGGAGCCGGTCGAGCGGGACAGCTGGACCGAAGAGACCACCCAGCTCGAGGCCCCGCCCGATGATGGCTGGCCGGAGGAGTCGGAGGAGGCCACGCTCGACGGGCTCGAGGCCATCGCGCCGTCCACCACGCTCGACCCGCCGCGGGGCGTGGACATGGGGCCGACGACCGAGATGCCCGACGCGGCCGGGCAGGCGGAGCGGCTCGTGGCGCAGGGCCGGCTCGAGGAGGCGGAGAAGCTCCTGCGCGCGCTGGCTGGCTCGAGTCGAGACGGGTCCAGCCTCCTCGCCCGCGCCGACGCCATCGCGGAGATGCGCGCCAAGCGCGACAGCAGCGGTGTGCTCGTGCGCCAGATCAAGCCGGTGAAATGACCGATCAACTCAACCGCCCACCCGCTCCAGGCTGGACGCCGCCCCCTTCGACCGAAGCCGACGGGCGGGCCAACGTGCTCTACGTCGACGTGGACGACGAGAGCTTCCGGTCGAGCGTCGAGCGGCTCCGGCGCGCCTACAACCTCCTGCGCGCGCAGAAGGACCGCGACGCGTGCGCGCTGATCCGCGACCACCACCGGGAGCTGGTGGCGGTCCTGCTGGACGTCGACATGCCCGGCTCGGTGCTCGACGGAATCCTGCTGACCCGCATCCTCCGCGGGCGCGTCCCGTCGCAGGCCGTGCCCCCGTTCGCGCGCAACCTCCCCGCGCTCGACGTCCCGATCGTGCTCGTCACGGAGCGCGAGGGGGGCTACTCGGACGACGAGATGCGGCGCTACGGTGGTGACCGCCTGATGCGCAAGCCGGTCGAGATCCACAAGCTGACGCTCGTGCTGACCGAGTGGCACCTCCAGCGCGCAGGCTGAGCTGCTAGAAGGGTCCGGCGAAGATGCGCGCGATGCATCGCCGAGCGCGACGGCGTGTCCAGCGCGCCGGGCCGACGACGAAATGCTGAAGCATTTCGGAGGAGCGACTGGCGCGCTGGGCGCGCCGTCCCGCCGGCGAGGCGCGCGCAGTCATCTTTGCCGGACACTGCTAGGGCGCCAGCTTCACCCAGAGCACCGCGAAGCCCGCCCCGAGCGCGAACGCGAGCAGCGTGATCAGGAGGATGCGCGTCAGCCAAGTGGACGCGGGCGTCGGCGTCGGCGTGATGGACGGC
Organism: Sandaracinaceae bacterium; assembly: GCA_040218145.1. Classification (GTDB taxonomy): domain Bacteria; phylum Myxococcota_A; class Polyangia; order Polyangiales; family Sandaracinaceae; genus JAVJQK01. Next base: position 22,941 of record JAVJQK010000070.1, read on the forward strand.
ACCCGCGCGGTCTGGGTGCGCGACTGCGCGTTGCCGGGGCGCGTGGCGGGCAGGTCGCCTTCCTCGAACGGACGCGTCGGCGAGCCGCCCGTGGACGGGAGGGCCCACCCCTCCCCGGAGGCCGCCGCGTCCTCGCGGATCCGCTCGAGGAAGCTCGCGAGCTCGTGTCCGCTCGCCTCGACGGTGCGCTCCTCGTCGACCGCCGCGTAGCGTGGCAGGTCGAAGGCCGTCTCCGCGCGGCCCTCGTCGTCCAGCGACTCCAGGCCGAGCTCCTCCCCGGAGACGGTCGGCATCTCGTCCGAGCTCCCGCGCTCCGGCCGCGACGTGCGGGTGGGCGGCTCCTGCAAGGTGTCTGGCGTGACCTCCGCGAAGTCGACCGCGGGGACCTGCGTGGTGAGGGTGCGCGTCCGCTCCACCGGGTCGGCGGGCTGGGCGGGGTCCTCTCCCGGGAGCGGGGTCGCGGCGCGGATCTGCTCGACCACGGGCCCGGCGAGATCGGCGGGCAGCGCGGCCGCGGCCTTCTGGAGGTACTCGCCCGCGAACACGCGCAGCAGCTCCGCCACGTGCTGCGGGCCGACCACGCCGGGGGGCACCGCGCCCTCGAGCAAGCGCTTCAAGGCCTCCGCGGTGGGCGGACGGCGGCCGGGATCCGGCGCGAGCGCCGCCATCACCGCGTCGTCGATGCGCGGGTCGACGCCCTCGGCGCGGAAGCTCGGCGGCACCGCCTCCGGGCGTCGCACCGCGCGCAGGACGTCGATCTCGTTCTTCGCCTCGATGAAGCGACGCATCACGAGCATCTCCCAGAGCACGACCCCGAGCGCGTAGATGTCGATCTTGCGGTTCGGCTCGTCGCCCGTCGCCTGCTCGGGCGACATGTACCGGATCTTCCCCTTGATCACGCCCGCCTGGGTGCGCTCGGCGCGCCCCCGCGCCTTGGCGATGCCGAAGTCGAGGAGCTTCACCTGTCCGTCGATGGACAGCAGCACGTTCTGGGGGCTGACGTCGCGGTGCACCACCCCGAGCAGCTGGCCGTCGTGGCCCTTCATCTCGTGCGCGGCGTGCAAACCCGCGGCGACCTGCTGAGCGATCCAGACCGCGATCTCCGGCCGCATGCGCCGGCCCTGGCGGCCCATCGCGCGCAGCAGCTCCGCCAGCGAGCAGCCGTGCACGTACTCCATCGCGAGGAAGTACGTGTTGTCCTGCTCCCCGAGCTCGTCCACCCGGATCACGTTGGGGTGGCGGATGCGGACGGAGATCAGCGCCTCGTCGACGAACATCCGCACGAACTGCCAGTCCGCGCTGAGGTGCTCGTGGATGACCTTGATGGCCACCGGCGCGCTCCCCGGGGCGTCCCTTCGCTCGCCGAGAAAGAGGGTCGCCATCCCCCCCTCACTCAAGCGCGAGAGGATTCGGTAGTCCCCGATGGCATCACCGACGTCGAACACGTAGGGCGACAGCCTATCAGCGTTGGCCGCCGACCGGCGAGATGGTAGGCCTCGGCCATGAACGAGCACCCCAGAGCCGCGCGCGCGAGCGCCCTCCTGGCCCGCATGGGCATCACCGATCTCGAGGGCGGCGTCCGCACCCCGGAGGGCTGGCGAGCGGGAGGCGGCGCGCCGATCGACAGCCACGATCCGACCGAAGGCGCGACGCTGGCCACCGTGCGCGGCGCGGACGAAGCCGACTACGAGGCCGCGATGGCGGGCGCCCGCTCGCGCTTCGAGGAGTGGCGCATGCGGCCCGCGCCGGCCCGCGGCGAGGTCGTGCGCAAGCTCGGGGAGCTGCTGCGCGCCCACAAGGAGCCGCTCGGAGAGCTGGTCTCGCTCGAGATGGGCAAGATCCGCAGCGAGGGGCTCGGCGAGGTCCAGGAGATGATCGACATCTGCGACTTCGCGGTCGGTCTCAGCCGACAGCTCTACGGTCTGACCATCGCGTCGGAGCGGCCCCGCCACCGGATGATGGAGCAGTGGCACCCGCTCGGCCCCGTCGGCGTCATCACCGCCTTCAACTTCCCGGTCGCGGTCTGGGCGTGGAACGCGGCCATCGCGGCGGTCTGCGGAGACACGGTGATCTGGAAGCCGTCCGAGCGCACCCCGCTCTGCTCCATCGCGGTGCAGCACCTGTGCGACCAGGCGATGGACGCGCACGACGCGCAGGGCGTCTGGAGCCTGGTCAGCGGCGGCGCGGAGCTCGGGCAGCGCATGGCGCAGGACGCGCGGCTGCCGCTGGTCTCGTTCACGGGGTCGATCCCCGTCGGCAAGCAGGTCGCGGGCGTGGTGGCGGGGCGGCTCGGCCGGCCGCTGCTCGAGCTGGGCGGCAACAACGCGATCGTCGTGATGGCGGACGCGGACCTCGACCTCGCGGTCCGGGCGATCACCTTCGGCGCGGTCGGCACCGCGGGCCAGCGCTGCACGAGCACGCGCCGCGTCTTCGCGCAGAAGCCCGTGGCCGAGGAGCTGGTCCGTCGGCTCGTCGCCGCGTACGAGAGCGTGAACATCGGCGACCCGCTCGAGGAGGGCGTGCTGATGGGGCCGCTCTCTTGCGAGGCCGCGGTGGCCAGGTTCGAGTCCGCGCTCGTCCAGGCGAAGGAGCAGGGCGGCGAGATCATCACGGGCGGCGCGCGCCTCGAGCGCGCGGGTCACTTCGTGCAGCCGACCGTCGTGAAGGCGCCCGCGCAGGCCGACTTCGCGATCGCGTGGGACGAGACCTTCGCGCCGATCCTCTACGTCTTCGAGGTCGAGGATCTCGACGAGGCGATGGCCGCGCACAACGCGGTGAAGCAGGGCCTCTCGAGCGCCATCTTCACCGAGTCCATGCGCAACGCGGAGCGCTTCCTGAGCCCGATGGGCTCCGACTGCGGCATCGCCAACGTGAACATCGGGACGAGCGGCGCGGAGATCGGCGGCGCGTTCGGCGGCGAGAAGGAGACCGGCGGCGGGCGTGAGGCGGGCTCGGACGCGTGGAAGGCCTACATGCGCAGGCAGACTTGCACGGTGAACTGGGGCGGCGAGCTGCCCCTCGCCCAGGGCGTCGAGTTCGTCTGAGCGTCTCTACCCGCCCGGGAGGACGAGCTCGCCGCGGAGGTAGGCGCGCAGCGCGAAGCCCGCGAGCGCGCTGAGGACCACGACGACCAGGAGCGCGACGAGGAAGATCGCGACGCCGCAGCCGCGCTTCTTCTTCGGCGCGGTCGCGGGCGCGCGGGTCGAGAAGCTGGCCGCGGGCGGCGTGTGCGCGAGCGGCGGCGCGGGCAGAGACGCGATGGCGGCGTCGCTGATCAACATCGTGCTGCCCTTCAGCGGCGACGGGGGCTGCGCGGCGGCGCTCGGCGGAGGCGCCTGAGAGGCGGGCGCGCTCGGCGGCGGCGTGGACTGCGCCGGAGACGGGGCGGGCGAGGCCTGCGCGCTCGGGAACGGCGGCAGCTCCTCCGGCTCGAACGACGCCCGCGTGGAGGGGAACGAGGGCCTCGAAGCCGACGACGGCTCCGCGTCGCGCATCGGCTCCGTCGAGCCGTCCTGGGCCGCGAACGCGCGGTCCGAAGCCTGCGGCAGGCTGACCTCGGGCCGCATCTGTCGCTCGGCGTCCGCGAGCGCGGCCCGGGCCGCCGACGCGTCGAACGCGAGGGTCGAGCTCTTGCTGGCCACGTCGATGGACTGGCCGCTGTGGCGCCGCGGGCGCGCCGCCCGCTTCTGATGGCGCGCCGCGATCTCCGCCCGCCGCGAGGGCACCCCGATCGCCGCCGCGTAGGCGTCCGCGAGGTCGTCCGCCGTCGCGTAGCGATCGCCGGGCTGGCGCGCCATCGCCTTGCGGATCACCGGCCCCAGCGCCGGGCCGAGCTCCGGGCGCACGTCCTCGAGGGGCGTGATGCGGTTCTCGAGCACGCACCCGAGGAGCTGCCCGTAGTCCTGCGCCGGGTACGGGGACTGCCCCGTGAGCGCCTCGTGGATCAGCGCCCCCATCGAGTAGAGGTCGCCGGCCGGCCCCGCGCTCGAGGCGTCCTGGATCTGCTCGGGCGCCATGTAACGCGGCGTGCCGAGGATCATGCCCGACTGCGTGATCGACTTGTCGGCCTTGGCCATGCGCGACAGCCCGAAGTCGACGAGCTTGGCCCGCGGCTCGCCCGTAGCGAGGAGAAACACGTTGTCTGGCTTGAGGTCGCGGTGGACCACGCCGCGCGCGTGCGCCGCGCTGAGCGCCCCGGCCAGGCCGTCGAGGATCTCCTGGAAGTCCTTCGGATCCTCGAAGCGCCCACCGTTCTGCAGCCGCGTCTTCAGCGTCAGGCCCTCGAGCAGCTCCATCGCGAGGTAGGGCGTCCCGTCGCTCGTGCGGTGGAAGGTGAAGATCTCGACGATGCACGGGTGGCCGATGGAGGCGAGCACCTCCGCCTCTCGCTCGAAGCGCTCCACGGTGTCGGGCTCACCGAGGCGCTCGCGGTGGAGGACCTTCAGCGCGACGCGACGCGACGAGTGCAGCTCGACCGCTTCATACACCCGTCCCATGGCCCCGGACCCGATCAACGAGTCGAGGCGGTACCGGTCGGCGAAGAAGGAGCCCTCCGCGAAGGCGGGCACCATCATCGTGTGCTCGTCCTCCTCGAACACGGCGCGAGCATACCCCATGCTCGCCTCGTGCATGACACCGAAGAGCCGCGCTGGATCCCCGTCGAGACGCGCGCCCTCGACGCGCTCCGGCGCGCGGCGCGCGAGGCCCACGAGTCTCGCGAGGCGCTGCGGCGCGCGACCGCGGCGCTGGTCGAGCAGGCGGAGGACTTCTCGATCGACGCCGCGCGCCGGCTGCGCGAGCGAGGCGCGTCGAGCGCGCAGATCGAGGCCTACGAAGGAGCCTTCGTCGCGCGACGGGACGCGGTGCACGCCGCGGCGCGCGCGCTCGACGAGGCGCTCGCCCGCTGGAAGGACGCGAGCCCCGACTACCAGTGATGCGAGACGCCGAGCGTCCCGTAGACCTCGGTGTCGTCGTTGCCGAGCCCGAGCACGTCGCCGAAGAGGCGCCGCCGCCCGCCCGTCGAGGCGAGCGCGCCCTCGAAGCGCAGGTCGACCGACCAGCCGACCGCGAAGCGCCAGCCGACCGCGGCGCCGATCCGCGCGCGGATCAGGTCCTGCCGATCGCCGCCCGGGAGGCGCGCGGTGGAGTCGTTCTCCGCGAACGGGTAGCCGTCGCTCGAGAAGTCGACCCCACCCCAGATCGTCGCCAGCACGTCCTCGGCTGGACGCAGCGAGAAGCGCCCGTCGAGGCGCGCGGTGAAGGCGTTGACGTCGTCCGGGCCGAACCCGGCGATCAAGGCGAGCCGCAGGCCGAGCCCGACCACGTCGCCGATCTCCGTCCCGAGCCGCCCGCGCGCCTCGATCTCGGTCAGCCGCCCGAAGGTGCGCGCGGCGAAGCCGAGGTCGATCGGCGCGATGACGCCGACGTCCAGCCCGACGCCGAGGAGGAACGGCCAGCCGAGACCGACGTGCAGCGCGGCGTGACCAGCCGGGATCGGCATGGCGGCGCTCTCGGAGACGAAGCCGTCGTAGGGCGCGGGAGGCTCCCTGGGGGCCGCGGCGCCAGCGTCCGCCGTCGCGCCTGCCTCCATCGCCGCGGCCTCCATCGCCGATGCATCCGTGGCTTCGGCATCCGTCGACGCGAGCGTGAGCGCCAGCTCGATGGGCGCCGCCCCCGCCTCCACCGTGAGCGTCTCGCGGTGGGTCTCGAAGCCCGCCGCGGCGACCTCGAGCGCGTGCTCGCCGACCTCGAGCGCGCCCTCGAACGGCAGCGGGGCGGGCTCCCCCCCGTCGATCGAGAGCGTTCCGTCGACGAGCCGGCCGCCGCCTCGGGCCGAGACCGTCAGCGGCACGGCCGGCGGGCGCAGCGCGGCCTCGACGGCGCAGGTCTCACCGAAGCGGATCACACACTCCGTCTCGAAGGGGGCCGCGCCCTGCGCCTGGAGCCTCACCGTGTGCGCGCCCGGCGCCACGCGCTCGAGGGTCAGCGGCGCCCTCCCCCGCGAGAGCCCGTCGACGATCACGAAGGCGTCCTCCCGGTCGGCGGTCACCACGATCCGCCCCGGACGCGGCGTGCCGGCCGAGAGCGTCACCGCCACCTCGGCCCGGCCGCCCGACTCGACCGTGACCACGCGCTCCTCCGCGTCGTAGCCGTCGAGCGAGAGCTCGAGGCGATGCGGCCCGGGCGTCAGCCCGTCGAGGGTCAGCGGCGTCACCCCCGCCGGCTCGCCGTCCATGAGCACCTGCGCGCCCTCCGGCTGCGTGGCCACGCTGACGCTGCCCGGCGGCTCGGGCTCCGGGAGGAGCGCGGCGTGCACGGCCTCGCGCGCGTCGGCCCGCACCGTCACCGTCGCCTCGTGGCGGGCGTCGTCGGGGCCCCGCACGACCACGCGGTGCTCGCCGACCGTCAGGCCCTCCACGAGCAGCGGCGTCGCGCCGCGCGCCTCGTCGTCGACCTCGACCTGGGCCTCGGGCACGTCGCTCGTGACGAAGACCGCGCCGACGTCCGGCGGCCGCGCCTCGAGGCGCACGTGGAGCGTCACGGTGCCGCTCTCCTCGACGTCCACCCACCGGCCGAAGGTCAAGAACCCCTCCGCGTCCACCTCGATCAGCCGGCGGCCCGGGGCCACCTGGATCGTCGTGGGGATCCGGCCCGCGCGCATGCCGTCGACGCGCACGCTCGCCCCCCGCGCGGGCAGGTGATCGGCGCGGACCACCACGCGCCCCGCCCGCTGCAGATCGGCGCCGATCGTCTGGCCGTCCGCCGTGACCGTCGCGTGCACCACCTGCCGCGCATAGCCGCGCCGGGTGAAGACGAAGTCGTGCTCTCCGACGGGCAGCTCGAGCCGGCGGATCGGCGTCCGCCCGACCTCGCCGCGCCCCAGCACCTCCACCGACGCGCCGCGCGGCGCGCTCACCACCGAGACCGTGACCGTCTGCGGCGGCTCCTGCGCACCGGCCGTGGCGGCCAGGGGACCCGCCGCGGACCAGAGGAGCATCGAGACAGACCACCACGCGCGTCGCATCGGGCCGAGCATACCGCGTCCTCGGGCGGTCGCTCGCGCGCGCGCCCGCGTCGCCGTGCTATGCACGCTCGATGTCACGGTCGATGTCAGGGGCGATGTCACGGTTGATGTCACGGGCGATGTCACGGGCGCTTCCGATCTCGCTCCTCTGTCTGCTCACCGCGTGCGCGGGCGCCTCGTCAACCTCCGGACCAGTGCCCTCCTCCGCGGCGCCCGTCGCCGCCAGCTCGCGTCCCGAGCGTACGCCGCTCTTCGAGGCGGCCGCGCGGGGCCAGCTGGACCGGGTCCGCGCGCTCCTGGCCGAAGGGGCGTCGCCGGACGAGGCCGTCCGGCACGGGCTCACGCCGCTCATCATCTCCGGGTACGCGGGCCACGTCGCGGTCGTGCGTGCGCTCCTCGAGGCGGGCGCCGACCCCAACCTGCCGAACGACGATGGAGAGCACGCGCTGATCACCTGCGCCGCCAGCCCGGCGGCCAACGAGATCGTGCCAATCCTCCTGCAGGCCGGCGCCGCCCACGGTCACGTGGACCAGCACGGCCGCCAGGCCCTCGCCGTCCAGGCGCAGGAGGGCCACCACGGGGCGGTCACGGCGTTGCTGCACGCGGGGGCGGACGTCCACCACGTCGATGGAGCCGGCCAGACCGCGCTCCACTCCGCGGCCATGCGTGGAGACGCGCGGGTCGTCGGCGCGCTGCTCGCGGCGGGCGCGCGCCCCGACCTGGCGAACCGTTACTCGGCCAGGCCGCTCGCCCTGGCCGCGGCCCGCGGGCATGGCGAGGTGGTCCAGGCGCTCCTCGACGCGGGGGTCAGCCTCGAGGGGGAGACCGAGTCGCAGCTCACCGCGCTCGGCCACGCCGTGGTCGGCGGTCACCTCGAGGTCGTGCGTCTGCTCGCCGACCGCGACCCCACGCTGCGGGCGGGGCGCGCCGGCGCAGGTCTGGGCCTCGCAGCCGCGGCGGGTCACGCAGACGTCGTGTCGCTGCTCCTCGAGCGCGAGGCGGCCCCGGACGGGCTGGACGAGCGCGGGTTGAGCGCGCTGATGTGGGCCGCGGTTCGCGGCCACCTCGACGCCGCGACGCGGCTCCTCGACGGCGGGGCCACGCCCGATCTGCAGGGCCCCGACGGGGTCAGCGCGCTCTTGCTCGGCGCGCACGCGGGCCAGACCGAGATCGTGACCCTCCTGCTCGACCGCGGCGCGGCGCTCGAGCAGACCAACCCCCAGGGGGGCACGGCGCTGCGCGCGGCGGCCGAGCAGGGGCACCTGGAGACGGTTCGCCTCCTGCTCGCGCGCGGCGCGAGCCGACACGCGACCGACACCTACGGGCTCCGGCCGATCGACTATGCGCGGCAAAACCAGCACACCTGGGTCGTGCGCGCGCTGTCGTTGCCCTGAGCTCAAGAGCTGGCGGAGGTGTAGGTCGCGATGGAGCGGAGCCAGATCACCCGGGCGAGGATGGCGAAGACGGCGGCGCCGACGAGGCTGCCGACGAAGCGCTCCGGGCTGAGCCGCCCCAGCAGCGCCTCCGCCGGGTACGTCGTCATCAGGGCGAGCGGGATGATGAACGTGAAGAGGAACGACACGACGCCCTTGAAGACCGACGCGGGCCAGCGCGCGGCGTCGAAGATCGCCTCGAAGAGGTAGCGGAGGTTGTCGATGCGGACGGCGCGGAAGGCGACCGCGACGACGATGATCCAGAGGGAGTAGAGCACCGTCACGCCCGCGGCGAGCATGGCGGCGGACGTGGCGAGCGCGCCCGGGCTCGGCCCCTCCCCGAGCTGGCGGAAGGCGTAGGCGAAGACGGCCCCGGCCGCGACGAAGCCCAGGGCCCGCCAGGGGGCGAAGCGCGCGGTGCTGACGAGGAACTGCGCGTCGGCGGGCTTGAGCAGGACGAAGTCGAGCGTGCCGCTCCGGATGTGCTCGATGACGGTGGTCAGGCTCGGGTTGATGGCCCCCTTCAACACGGCGTCGAGCAGGGTGAACCAGCCGACCACCACCAGCGCTTCGCCGTAGCGCCAGCCCGCGATCACGGGGCGCTCCTGGAAGACGAGGTAGAGCGGGATGAGCGCGGTGACGGTCCAGAAGACGCTCATCACCCCGTCGACGATGAAGTCCCAGCGGTACTGCATCGCGACGACCATCGACAGCTTCAGCTGCGTGCCGAAGAGCCGGACGTGGCGCGCGACGCTCACCCGCCGAAGGCTCCGTAGCGACGCAAGCCGCGCTTCCAGACGAGGAGCGCGAGCCCCCCGAGGCCGAGCACCCAGAGCCACTGCGCGCCGAGGCGCCGCCAGGCCTCGCCCTCCGAGAGCGCCCCGGTCAGGAGATCGACCGGGAAGCCCAGCTGGTAGACGAAGGGCATGTACTCCGGCGCCGCGCGCAGCCAGTCCGGGAAGAGCGCGATGGGCACGAGGTAGCCGCTGAAGACGAAGAAGCCGGCGCTCCAGATGTCCATCACCTTGATGCTCTGATCCATCCAGAGGCTCAGCGCGCCGATCGTGACGTGCGCGAAGAAGGTGATGCACCACGCGCCGAGGAGCGCGAGCGGCACGATGGCCCACATCGCGGCGCCGCGGACGAGGTGCGCGCCGCCCGTCAGGAAGAACGCGGTCAGCCCCACGGGGAGCGCGATGGCGGCGCGCATGGGGATCGAGGCGAGGTTCTCGGTCGCGTAGGTCCACAAGGGATGGATGGGTCGGAGCAGACGCTGGCTCAGCGCGCCCGTGCGCACCTCGTAGTTGATCGTCCAGCTCGCCCACGCGCCCACGACCTGGCGCACCACGAACGCCGCGAGGAAATACGCGGTGAAGCGGCTCTGCCCGAAGCCACGGATGGGCGCCTCCTCCGCGACCGCGTGCCAGAGGGGCAGCATGATCAGCGGCATGGTCGTGGTCAGCACCCAGACCAGCATCTCGGCGCGGTAGGCGACCGCCTGCGAGACGCCGACCCGCATCAACGTCGGCAGGGCGCGGAGCGCTCTCATGGAGGACGCCGCGTCAGCCCTCTCGGCGGCGCGTTCGCATCGTGAGCGTCGTTCGGCGCGCGTTCGCGTCGTAGACGGCGTCGGCGAGCGCGTCGAGGTCGTCGCCCTCGATCCCGCGGAACACGGCAAGGGCTCGGATGAAGTCCGGCACCGAGAGCTGCGCGGTGGAGCGGAGAATGCATCCGATGGCCGGCTCCACGCCGGTCTCCATGGCGATGCGGTTGCGGATGTCCTCCGCCGTCTGGACCTGCGCCTTGTCCGCGAGCCCCAGCTTGACGAGCAGGCGCCCGAAGTCTCCGCTCACCATCTCGACCTCGGGCAGCTCGCTGGTCTGGAGGACGGTCGGCGGGAACACGCCTGCCTCGACCGCCGCCTCGAGGAAGGACCTGAGGTCGGTGTACTCGAGGGCCGTCCCGGCCGCGAACGCCTCCAGCTGCTTGCGCACGGGCAGGCTCTGGACGCTGCTCAGCATGTGATCGAGCAAGCTCCAGTCGAGCCCCGGGATCTCCAGGGCGCGAACCCGGAGGAGGTCGTTGAGGTGATGGTAGAAGGTGTCTCGAGACACTCCGCGCGCCTCGTATGCCTTCGCGACTGCAGGGATGTCCAACGTCGGCGCCATGACCCGCAATCTCTCACATCCCGTCGAATGGGGCCATGCTCACTCGGAGCGCTCCCGGGCCTCGCGGCTGCGCGCGAAGAGCTCGCTCATGACCTCCTCGAGCGGCGCCGCCGTGACCGTGAAGTCGGTGACCGGGAGCCGCTCGAGCGCGCGCGACACCGCGCCCGCCAGCGCCTCCTGGGCCACCTGCACGACGATCTCGCGCTCCTCGCGCTCGATGATCTGACCCAGCGCCTCGACCTCCTCCTCCGCCGCCGCCGCGTGGAGCCGGAGCCGGAGGCGCTTCTCGGGCCGCACCTGCATGACGAGCGCCTCGAGGCCGCCGTCGTAGGAGAGCTGCCCCTTGTCGATGACGATCACGCGGGGGCAGAGCGCCGCCACGTCGTCCATGTAGTGGCTCGTCAGGATGAGCGTCGCGTCGTGCCGGAGGTTGTACTCCCGGATGAACTCACGCACGACGACCTGCGTCGAGACGTCGAGGCCGATGGTCGGCTCGTCGAGGAAGAGCACGCGCGGGCGGTGCACGAGCGCCGCGACGAGCTCGCACTTCATACGCTCTCCGAGGCTCAGCTCGCGGGTCGGTTTGCGGACCAGGTCGCCCAGATCGAGCAGCTCCGTCAGCTCGCGCACCGTCTCCTCGAACTGCGCCCGCGGGACCTCGTAGATGGCGCGGTTGAGATCGAAGGTGTCCGCGGGTGGCAGGTCCCAGATGAGCTGCTGCTTCTGGCCCATCACGAGCATGATCTTCTCGAGGAAGGCGGCCTCCCGGCGCTGCGGCACGTGCCCGTCGACCTCCACCGCCCCTTCGGTCGGGTGGAGGAGACCGGAGAGCATCTTCAGCGTGGTGGTCTTGCCCGCGCCGTTCGGCCCGAGGAAGCCCACCCGCTCCCCCGCCGCGATCTCGAAGCTCACGCCGTCGACCGCGCGCACCGTGCGGTGGGTGCGCGAGAAGAGAGAGCGCAGCGACGCGGCCAGCCCGGGCGCGCGCTCGTGCACGCGGAAGTGCTTCTTCAGATCGGTCACGCGGATCTGCGGGCTCACGCGCCGACCCTCCCGCTCGCGCGGTCGCGCGCCAGGAGCAGCACGAGCAGCCCGATCGTGAGCAGCTCCAGGGTCGTGGTCGGGTGGCGCATGTTCGCCCAGAGGTGCGGCACCTGCACCGACCACATGTCCGGGTCGGTGTGCGGCCAGCCGGCCCACGCGCTGAACGCGTAGCCCGTCCGCTCGAAGCCCTCGAACACGTCGTCGACGAGATCGACCAACAGGTGCGACACCCCGCCGAGCAGGACCAGGCCCAGCTTCGGCGCGCGAGAGAGCCCGCGCGCGCGCGCCCAGATCCACGCGAGCAGGACGAGCGCCCAGAGGGACAGGCTGTGCCCCACCGTGCGCCCGTAGGGCGTGATCCCGGCGAGCATGGCGCTCTTGTCGATCACGTCCGGGACGATGGCGCCGCCCGCGATCCATCCGGCGCGCTCGAGCCGCGCGTCGGCCGGGCGACGCCCGAGCAGGTACGCGACGGCCAGGTGTCCCGAGAGGTTCACAGACCCGCAATCTGCCATGAAGGCCGGTCGACGCGAGGGCTCGCCTGGAGGAATCGGGGGTACCCTGTCGTCATGGTCAGCACTCGAGGACTCGTCGGGCTGCGCCCCACCCCCGACGCCGTCGCGCGCGTCACCTCGCCGCCGTACGACGTCATCAAGGAGGGCAGCCCCCTCTACCACCGGCTCGCCGGCGAGCGCGACTCGCTCTTCCACGTGATCCTGGGAGACGCGCCCGTCGACGCCTTGAACGGGCTGGAGGCGCGCGGCGCGCTGATCCGCGACGACACCCCCTGCTTCTACGTCTACGAGCAGTCGTGGGCGGGCGGAGAGCGGACCGGCGTGTTCCTCGCGGCCGAGGTCACCGACTACGACCGAGGCCAGATCATCCGGCACGAGAAGACCTTCGACGACAAGGTGCGCGGCCGGGTCGCGCTCGCGGAGGCGACCGGCTTCACGACCGAGCCGATCTTCCTGCTCACTCAGGCCGAGCTCGGCCCGACGCTCTCACAGGCCAAGGCGGCGGCGCCGCTCTACGAGCTGACGAGCGACCTGGGCCCGGGCACGGACCTCGACGGGCTCTACAGCCGGGTCTGGCGCGTGCCGGAGGAGAGCGACGTCGGCGAGGCCCTCCGCGCGCGGCTCGCGCCCCACCCGCTCTACATCGCCGATGGGCATCATCGCTATCACGCGGCTCTGCGCGGCGGGCTCGAGCACGTGCTGGCCTACGTCACCGAGGAGGCGCGCATCCTCGCCTACGACCGCGTCATCGAGCCGGTGATCCCGTTCGCCGAGGCGCGGGCGGCGCTCGCGCTGACGCCCGCGGCCCGCTTCGAGACGCCGCCGAAGCACAGCTTCTGCCTCTACACGCGAGAGGGCTGCTGGACGATGAAGGCGCGCGAGGTCCCGGACGACGTGGTGGCGCGGCTCGACTGCGCGATCCTCGAGCGCGAGCTCTACCCGCACCTGGGGCTCAGCCACGCGCACGTCGTCGACCCCGCGCGCTTCGACTATTACCCCGAGAGCGCGCTCGAGGAGATGAAGGCGCGCGTCGACGAGGGCGCCTACGGGCTGGCGGTCGCGCTCCACCCGGTGAGCCTCGAGGAGCTGATGGCGGTGGCGGACGCGGGCCTGTCGGACCCGGAGATCGTCATGCCGGAGAAGAGCACGTTCTTCAGCCCGAAGATCCTCAGCGGGCTGATCCTGCACCGACACGGCGCCTCGAATCGCTGACAGCGCAGGCCCGGAAGGCGCGGCGTCAGGCGGACGGCTCGAGGTCGGCCGCCCTCAGCTCGAACATCGCCACGAGCGCGGCCAGGTGGCACTCGGTGGCGGCGAAGACCCAGCCCCCGACGTCGCGGGTGTCCAGCGCCTCGAAGTCGCGCGCGTTCCGGTCGCGCCACGCCTCCCGATCCGCCTCGGGCGCGGAGCTCCGCAGCGCCTCCAGGGTCGCTGACAGCTCGACCTCGAGCTGCGCCTCCTCGCGCCCCACCGCGTCGAGGAAGCGCGCCCCCACGACCCGCGCCGACTCGAGGTCCTCCTGCGGAAAGTACGTGGCGGCCCGGAGCGCGAGCGGGCGCCAGTCCTCCGGGGGCGGCGGCGTGCAGGCTTGCAGGACGCCGAGCCCGACGGGGCCGATCGCGAGCTGGCTCGCGGCGAGCTGGAGGAACGAGCGGCGCTTCACGGCTCCTCCTCACGCTCGGAGGGAGGCTCGTAGGGGCGCTCGAGCAGGTGGTCGGCGAGGCGCTCGGCCAACGCGACGAGGGTGAGCGTGGGGTTCGCGTGCCCGCCCGTGACGAACACGGAGCTGCCGGCCACGTAGAGGTTCTCGGTGCCGAAGACCTTGCAGTCCGCGTCCACGACGCCGTCCTCGGGGCGCGCGGCCATGCGCGTGGTGCCCATGTGGTGGCCTCCCGCCTCGAGCTGCCAGTCGAAGCGCCCCTCCGCGTCGACCGAGCGCCAGAGCCGACCGAGGCGGCGCGCGCCGAGCTCGGCGCCGATGAGCTCGAGCCCGCGGGCGAGCGTCTCCATGTCCCGGTCTCGGATCTGCCAGCTCACGTCCGCCTGCGGCATGCCGAGCGCGTCGGCGCCCCCGGCGAGCGTCACGCGGCTCTCGGGATGGGGCGTCTGCTCCACGCGGCAGTCGAGCGCCCAGAGCTGCACCTCTTCGTGGTGGCCGAGGAGGGTCAGCGTGCGGTCGGGCGTCAGCGGCGCCACCTCGACGTCGTCGAAGTCGCGGCCGCCCACCGTCGCGGCGAAGCCGGGGAGCCCCTCGCGCTCTCGCACCGACGCGCTCAGCGCGAGCGCGCCCTGCATGCTGATCGAGCGGCCCTCCCCGTCCGGGTGATCGAGCGTGGCGCGCCGCAGGCGATAGAAGCGCGTGTCCAGCTCGGTCGGCGCGACCCAGACCGCCCCCCGGTAGAAGTGCGGGTGCTCCATGAAGAAGCGCCCGACCCGGTCGTGGGCGTTGCCGATGCCTTCGGGGATCTGCGCGTTCGAGGCGAGCAGGAGCCGCGGGTTGTCGATGCCCCCGCACGCGAGCACGAAGCGCCCCGCCTCGATGGTGAACCGCGGGCCCGACAGCACCGCGCACTCCGCGCGCACGACCCGCTCGTGCCCCTCGTTCAAGACGAGCTGCGTCACGTGCGCGTGCAGCAGTGTGGGCGACGAGGACGACTCCAGCTCGTCCTCGTAGACGGTGGCGAAGCGCGAGGGCGGGCTGAACTGATAGGTCACGCTCGCGATCGCGCCGCCCTCGACGTCGAGCGGCGCGTCGCCCGTGGCCTCCGCGACCTCCGCCGGGCCGTAGACCATCTCCGCCAGCTCCACGTCGAGCTGCGCGCGGCGGTAATAGGGCAGCACGTCGGCGTACGCGAGCGGCCAGCCGCTGTTCGGGATCCACGCGCGCGCCGCGAAGTCCTCCGGCTCGAGCGGCAGGCAGAAGCCCGACCAGTGGTGGGTGCTGCCGCCGTGCTGACGCAGCCGGAGCCGCCGCGGCTGCCACGTCCCGAGGCCGCTCATCGACGCCGCGTAGAGCGCCTGCATGTCGGGGTCGCGCTCGCGCCCCCCGCCGCTGACGAGGATCACGCGCCGGCCCTCGGCCATCAGGCGGCGCGCCACCGTGATCCCCGCCGCCCCGGCGCCGATCACACATACCTCACAGTCGAGGACGCTTCCGTCCTCCAGCTCCCGTCCGTCCAGGATCAAATCAAGCTCGCATGCGGTCGACGAGGACGCGCGCCAGGCGCTCCACCCACGGTTTGTCAGGCCGTGTGGACCGCCGCAAGCGATCCAGGTGAGGCTCGGGATCCCAGCGCCCCGGGTCGGCGCCTTCGGCCACGAGCCCCTTGAGCTTCTCGAAGCACACGCCGCGCTCGTCCTCCGGGAGGTACACGAGCCCGTAGAAATACGCCTCACAGAGCGGGGCGCCGCCGTCATCGGGGCGCGCGCGCTCGAGCCAGCGCCGCAGCGAGTGTGAGGCCTCCTCCACCAGCCCGCGCTCCAGCAAGAAGCGCACGACCGCGGCCCAGCGCTCCGCCCGGTCGGGCTCGGCCCGCGCGGCGCGCAGGTGATATTGCGCGGCCCGCAGATCGTCGCTGCGGCGCCGCTCCAGGAACCGCGCGTACCAGCTGAGCGTCATCGCGTCGTGGGGAGCGAAGGCCACGGCCCGGAGGTACTGCGCCTCCGCCGCGTCGAGGTCGCCGCGCGTGTCCTCGAGGAAGCGCGCGTACTGGCGCAGCGGGTACACGTCGTCGGGGGCGAGCTGTACCGCGCGCTCGAAGAGCGACGCGGCGCCCTCGAGATCGCCGCGGCGCAGCTCGAGGAAGCGCGCGTAGTCCACCGCGACCTCGGGGGTCGCCTCCGCGTCGAGCGCGCGCTCGTAGTAGGTCTCCGCCCGCCCGTGCTCGCTCACCTGCTCCTCGAGGAAGCGCGCGTACTCGCCCAGCCACTTCGGATCGTGCAGCCCCGCCGCGATGGCCTGGCGGTAGTGCCGGTCCGCCTCGGTGACGTCGCCGCGCTGGCGGTGGAGGAAGCGCGCGAGCAGCCCGTGCGCCCAGCCGTCCCGCGGCGCGAGCGCGACCGCGCGGCGCAGGTGCGACTCGGCCTCGTCGAGCGCGCCGACCTTCTCGAGCAGCGCCGCGAAGCGCCGGAGCGTCGGGCCGTGGTCGGCGTCGATCTCGAGCGCCTCCCGGTACGCCGCCTCGGCCTCGTCGAAGCGCCGGGCCTGCTCGTGCGCGTAGCCCGCGTCGCTCGTCTCGTCGACGCGCGTGGAGCGGAGCGTGCGGCCGACCTCGCGCTCGCGCGCCCCGCCCTCGAGGAAGAGCTGATACTGGCGCAGCAGGGTCGCGTGCGCGGGCTGCAGCTCCACCGCGCGCCGGTAGTGGCGCGCCGCGCGCGGCCGATCTCCGCGCGCCTCGTCCAGGAAGGCGGCGAACCACCAGTGCGTGCTCCACCGGTCCGGCTCCGCCGCGAGCGCGCGGGTGAAGAGCTGCTCGGCCCGGTCGAGCTCGCGGCCGCGGCTGAAGAGGAGGAGCGCGTAGTTGCTCAGCGCGAAGCCATCCTGGGGCGCGAGCGCGATGGCCTGCTCGAACGCGTGCGCCGCCCCGTCCGGATCGTCGCCGAGCGTCTGCAGGAACACCGCGTACCAGGCGCGCAGATCCGCGCGCTCGGGCGAGGCGTCGATGGCGCGCTGGTACATCGAGCGGGCGCGCTCCGCGTCGCGGCGCACGTGATGCAGAAAGCGCGCGAACGACTCGAGGCTGTCGGGGTGCGTGGGCTCGAGGGCCAGGGCCTGCTCGTAGATCACCTCGGCCCCGTCGTGATCCCCGCGCGCCTGCTCGGTGAAGTACGCCAGGTCGCAGCGCGGATCGGCCCGGTCCGGGCGCGCCTCGACCGCGCGACGGTAGAGGGCCTCGGCCGCGTCGAGATCGCGCCGCAGGTAGTGGAGCAGCCGCGCGTAGTCCGACAGCGCGGCCGAGTGCTCCGGGTCGAGCTCGAGCGCCGCCCGGTAGACCGCCTCGGCCTCGTCCACGTCGCCGCGCGCGTCGTGCAGGAAGCGCGCGAGCGCCCAGCGCACCGTCGCGTCCTCGGGGGCCGCCTTCGCCGCCTCCCGCAGCCGCTCCTCGGCCTGGTCGGGATCACGGCGCGCGACGTCGAAGGCGCGCTGGATGAGCGCCTGCGGCTCCTCGGGAGCCGGCCGATCGTCGATCTCCATGCCCCGCTCGGTCACCCGCAACCTCCGCCTGGGTATGTAGCAGAGATGGCCGCCGGCTGCTCGACCGCGCTATGGTGCCCGCGTGTCGATCCCCGCCGCGGTGTGCGCCGCCTACGAGCTCGATGACGAAGCGCCGAGCCCCATCTCGGTCGGGTGGATCAACCGGACCTTCGTGGCGAAGCGCGGCGGCGCGCCCCTCGTGGTGCAGGCCCTGCACCCGATCTTCCGCGGCGAGGTGAACCTCGACATCGAGGCGATCACCGCGCGGCTCGCGGCGCGGGGGCTCGAGACGCCCCGGCTGGTCCGCACGGCGACGGGCGAGCCCTGGATCGAAGCGGACGGAGTCTGGCGGGCGCTGACCTACGTCGAGGGCGAGACCCACGCCTCGCTCACGCCCACGCAAGCGCGCGAGGCGGCGGCGCTGGTGGGGCGCTTCCACCGCGCGCTCGAGGGCTTCGAGCACACCTTCCACTTCAGCCGCCCGGGCGCGCACGACACGCCGAAGCACCTCGCCAAGCTGCGCGGGCTGCTGGACGCGGCGCCCGATCACGGCGACGCGCAGCTCGCCCGCGCGGTGCTCGACGCGGCCGCGTCCCTGCCCACCCTGCCGTCCCTGCCCACCCGCATCGTGCACGGAGATCTCAAGGCCACGAACCTCCGCTTCGACGGGGATCGGGCGCGCTGCCTGCTGGACCTCGACACCCTGGCCCACGGCACCCTCGCGGTGGAGCTCGGCGACGCGCTGCGCTCCTGGTGCAACGCGACCAACGAGGCGGACCCGGAGGCGCGCTTCGATCCGACGATCTTCGCCGCCGCGCTCGAGGGCTGGGCGCCCGTGGTGCGCGACCTCGTCACCGAGGCGGAGCGCAGGTCGCTCGTGGGCGGCGTCGAGACGATCACCCTCGAGCTCGCGAGCCGCTTCGCGGCCGATCTCTTCGAGGACCGCTACTTCGGCTGGGACGAGGCGCGCTTCGACTCGCGCCGCGCGCACAACCGCGCCCGGACCCACGCGCACCTCTCGCTCGCCCGGTCCCTCCGCGCGCAACGCGACGCGCTCGAGGCGAGGGTCGAGCGCGCCTTCCGCTGAGCCTCCCATCCCACCAGCGGCCACGCGGCTGACCACTCGACTGGCCACCGGCGAGCGCGCTGGCCACCGGTCCGCCGGCGCGCGTGCAGCCGGAGCGGACGCCGGACGCTGCGGCCGTCGCGCGCCGACGCGATGCGTCATCCCGGAGGTTGGCGCCGCAATTGCTCTGGGCTCCCGCACCGACCTTCTCGGGGGAGATCAGAACATGCGACAGCGACTTCTCATGGCTTGTGTGTGTGCGTTCGGGCTGGCCGGCTGCGTGGCCGCGGACGCCAAGGAGGACCTCGGCGATCCGGTCGACGAGACCGAGGCGGGCAAGGCCGACTTCTTCTCGCGCCGCGTCGAGGTGGTGGACACGCTCGACTACGGCACCTCGGTCAGCGGCACCTACGCCGCGCGCGGCTTCAGCGGCTACACCTTCACCGGCGCGGCCGGGGCGCGTGTGGTCCTCGACCTCGTGGGCGACGGGAACGACCCCGTGCTCTACCTCTACGGCCCGCAGGTCGGCGCCGACTGGGCGCGCGCGCGGCGCGTGGCCCGCAACGACGACTGGGGCGGCGGCTTCGACTCGCACCTCGACGTGCGGCTCCCGAGCGACGGCACCTACCTCGTGCTCGCGCGCGAGTACTGGAGCGACGGCGGCGCGTTCACCCTGAGCCTCGCGTGCGAGGGCGGCGAGTGCCGGCCCGAGTGTCGCGGCGACGTGTGCCCGACCGGCGCCATCTGCGAGCGCATCTACTGCATCCGCGCGCCCTGCCCGAGCTTCTGCGCGCCCGAGCCCGTCGAGACCGCCTGCGGCAGCCGCGGCCTGCCCGCCTGCGGCGAGGGTCAGTTCTGCGACTGGGCGCCCGACGCGGACTGCGGCCGGAGCGACCGGCCCGGCAGCTGTGAAGCGCAGCCCACGATCTGCACCCGCGAGTACGCGCCGGTCTGCGGCTGCGACGGCAACACCTACAGCAACCGCTGCGGCGCCCACGCGGCCGGCGTGTCGGTCGACTACGAGGGCGCCTGCGCCCCGACCGGCCCGTGCACGGACGCCGAGTGCGGCCCGCGCCCGGGTCGGCCGAACATGCTCTGCGACGACGGCGTGACGGTGGCCGGCCCCGGCGACTGCGTGCGCGACGAAGGAGGCGCCTGCGGCTGGGAGATCATCGAGTGCCCGGCGCCCCAGGCCTGCGGAGGCCTCGCCGGCCTGACCTGCGGCGAGGGGCAGTTCTGCAACTACGCCGCGGGCGATCTCTGCGGCGCGGCCGACGCGACCGGCACCTGCGCGCCGACCCCCGAGGTCTGCACCGCGGACTACATGCCGGTCTGCGGCTGCGACGGGCGCACCTACTCCAACGCGTGTCAGGCGCACGCGGCCGGCACCTCGGTGGCGAGCGAGGGCGAGTGCGACGCGGGCTGCCGCGTGGCCGGCTGCTCGGGCGAGCGCTGCGTCGGGCCGGACGACCCCGGCTTCAGCACCTGCATCTGGCGCGAGGAGTACGCCTGCTACCGCGGCGCGACCTGCGAGCGGCAGATGGACGGCGCGTGCGGCTGGACGATGGACGCGGATCTGCGCGCCTGCCTCGGCCGCTGAACGAGCCCACACGAGAGAACGCCGGCTGGGGGATCCCCCGCCGGCGTTCTTCTTTCCGTCGCTCAGAACTGCGCGGGCATCGGCCCCGGGTGCTTGTCCCGGGCGTACTTGCCGACCAGGGGCAGCTCGTACCACTGACCCTCGTACGCGCGGATGGTCGCGATGACCTCGAAGATCAGGTACGGCCAGACGAGGATGATGGCGCCGAAGCCGCACGTCAGGACGGTGGCGGCCAGGAACGCGAGCCCGAAGTAGAGCGACTGCAGGGCGTGGAAGGCGACGAACTCGCTCTCGTCCTTCTTCAGCAGGTAGATGATGAGCGGCCCGATGAGGCCACCCTCCACGAAGGTCGCGCCGTGCGCGACGGCGGCCATGACCCTGTCATCCTGAGAGGGCTCACCGGTCGAGTCCGTCGGCGTCAACGACGTGGCCTGCACCGGCTGCGTCGGCCCGAACCCCGAGGGCGGCGGCTGGTTCTGCTGTCCCCAGCCTCCCTGTGGCGGCGTGTTCTGGTTCAATTCGTTCGCTCCCCTTCCCGCTGTGAGTGCCGCGCCTCGACGACGCGCGCAACCTCTCTACGGGGGGACGGCGCCCGCTATTTCGCCGATCGGCGCGCGCTGACCCAGCGGCGGAGCTCCGGCAGCGAGCGCGCGTTGAGCACGTCCTCGGCCGTCAGCCCCGCGCGCCGCGCGATCGTCACCCCGTGCGCGAGGTTGTCCAGCTCGCGCGTCGCGTGCGCGTCGGCCGCGATGGACACGAGCAACCCGCGCTCCTTCGCCATCGCGAGGTGGGTCTCGTTCAGATCCAGTCGATGCGGGTTCGCGTTCAGCTCCACCGCGCAGCCGCTCTCGGCGCACGCGTCGAAGAACGCGTCCACGTCGAAGGCGCTCGGCGCGCGCCCCAGCAGCAGCCGCCCCGTCGGGTGCCCCACCACGTCCGTCATGCGGTTCTGCGCCGCGGCGACCATGCGCGCCGTCATCTGCGCCGCGTCCTGGCCGTGCCGCCGATGCACCGACGCGATCACCACGTCGAGCCGCGCCAGCACGTCCTCGTCGTAGTCGAGCTCGCCTTCGGCCAGGATGTCGCTCTCGACCCCGCTGAGCAGCACGCACTCGGGCGCGCCCGCGTTGAGCGCCTCGATGGCGCGCAGCTGCTCCGCGAGCCGCTCCGCGTCGAGCCCGCGCGCGTAGAACGCCGAATGGCTGTGCTCGCTGATGTGCAGGTACTCGAGCCCGCGCGCGGCCGCCGCGTCGCGCATCTCCTCGAGGCTGTGGCTGCCGTCGGAGGCGACCGTGTGGTTGTGGAGCGCGCCGCGCAGGTCGTCGATGGTGACCAGCGGCGTGACGGCCCGGCCCGCCTCGACCAGCGGCACGCCCTCCTCCCGTCGCTCCGGCGCGGTCGGCACCAGCCCGAGCGCGCGGTAGACGTCGTCCTCCTCGGGCGTGCCGAGCGGCGCCAGCTCGTCAGGGCTGGCCATCCACAGCCCGCCCGCGTCGAAGCGCATGCCGCGCGCCTCGGCCCGGAGCGAGAGCGCGGCGCGGTGCGCGTCGGCGCTGCTCAGCCAGACCAGCCGCGCGCCGAAGGTCTCCGCGTCGGCGAGCGCCACCTGGACCTTCAGCTCCGGCGGCCGCGCCGCGTCCACGATCGCCTGCGCCTCGGCGAGCGCCTCGCCCTCGACCAGCGCCTCGCCCTCCACGAGCACGACGAGCTCCCGCACCAGCTCGAGCCCCCGGCGCACCTCGCCCGCCGGCTCCACCTGCGGGTAGACCTCCTCGAGCGCGTCGAGCACCGGGCCGAGCACCGCCTCTGCCTGGTCGCGGCGCAGCAGCCCCTCCGTCTCGCGGATGCGCTCGATCTGCTCGAGCACCTTCTGTTGCGTCTTGCGCCCGAAGCCCTTGAGGTCGACGAGCCGGTTCTCGCGGCACGCGTACTCGAGCTCGCCGAGCGAGGTGATCGTCAGCTCGCTCCAGAGCTGCTTGACCTTCTTCGGCCCGAGCCCCTTCACCCGCCGCACCGCGAAGAGCCCCTCGGGCAGCTTCGCCTCCATCTCCATCAGCGCGCCTGGCTTCTTCCCCTCGAGCACCTCGTCGATGACGCCGAGCACGCCCTTGCCGACCCCGCGGGTCTTGGCGAGCGCACCGCTGACGCGCATCTCCTCGACGTCGCCCTCGAGGTTCCGGATCGCCCACGCGGCCCGGGCCCAGGTGCGCGCCCGCTCGTCCTCGAGCAGCTCCGCCGCGAACGCCAGCCGCTCGAGCGCATCCGTGACCTGCCGTCGACCCATGAGATGGGCTTAGCGCACGCGTCGCCGGCGGGCGATGCCCCCACCCGACGCCGTTGAACACCGTTCGGTCCCCGCCTCGGCTGCCCGGGCGGCGGCGCGGTGTGCGGCGGGCGCTGCGTCGACCTGGACAACGACCGCGCCAACCGCGGCGCGTGCGGCAACACCTGCACCGGGATGCTCGTCTGCCAGTACGGCGGGTGCCGCTGCAGCACCGTGCACTGGTGGCAGACCCAGTGCGGGACCTCCTGCGTGGACCTCGTCCGCAGCCGCGACCACTGCGGCGCCTGCGACCGGGCCTGCGCGCCCGGAGAGAGCTGCATGTCGGGCCGCTGCTCGTGAGGACAGGCGGCCAGCTCTCGCGAAGCCCGTCGCTGGGGTCGGCGGCAAAGCGCGCGGAGCGCGCGACCCGCCGTAGGTCGGAGGGGCCTCATGGAGGGAGGGGCTGCGTTCAGCCGAGCGCTCGCCCTCGCCCGCTCGGCAGCGTGGCGGCGACGCTCAGGTGACCGCGCGAATCGCGTCGAGCGGGACGACGCGAGAGACCTCGTCGCCCGCCTGCGTCCACAGCACGATGTCTTTCCCATCGGGCCGCGTGCGCAGCTCGTCGATCCAGACCTCGTCGAGCTCGAGGACGCCGCGCTGCATCCAGGCGACGGTCACCGTGTGATCGCAGCCCGCGTGCTCCGACAAGCAGCTGGCGATCTCGAGCCTCGTCTGCGGCGCGTCACCCACGTCGTCGGTGAAGGCGAGCGCGAGCGCCCCGGCGAGACCGGAGCTGTCGAGGGCCTTGCGGATCTTGCGGCCCGCCGGGCTCAGCTTGCCCGTCGCCGCGAGCTCCACGGCCTCTCCCCACACCGCCTCCAGCGCGACGCCCGGACGCAGGAGGCGCCCGCGGTGGTGCGGCGCGATCAGGAGCATCGTCAGGACGAAGGAGGGCTGACGCAGCACCCCCGCGGCGTCTTCTGGGCTGGAGTGCTCACGGAGCCAGGCCTCGATGGCGGGCATGTGCCGTTCGTGCTCCGCCTGCAAGATCGCGAGCGCCTTCCTGCCCGGTCCTGACAGGCTCTGGCCGAGCGCCTCGAGTCGAGCCCAGATGTCGTGGTCTTCGTCGGGCGGCGGCTCCTGCCAGCTCTCCGCCCACCCGGCCGCGCGGTCGGCCTCGACGCGCGCGCGGAGCGCCTCGTCAGGCGATGGGCGGGGGAACGCCGGGTACGGGGCGCCTGGCTCGTTCGCCGCGTTGGCCCAGCGCGCGTCGCTCTTGGCGCCGCCGCTCGCAGGCGCCGGGCTGAGGTCGAGGTCACACGCGAAGCCGGCCTTCGAGAGGCGCTCGGCGGCGCGCGTGGCGTCCGACACCGGGACCAGGAACAGCTCCTCCGACACCTGCTCACCGAGCCCCCGGAGGGCGGTCGACGCCCCCGGCGCGTGACGGCCGGGGACGCGGATCGCCAGCATCGACTGGCCGCGCGCAACCTTGGCGCTCCCGGCCCAGTCGAGCACCTGAGCCCGGACGCTGTCGGGGAGCGGGTGGCGACCCACCCGATCGAGCGCGTCCACCAGGTGTTCTCCGTCGATCCCGCGCAGCGCGGCCTGCGCCACCGTCTCCGGCCGCAGCCGGAACGTGAAGACCCGGTCCAGCTGCGTCAGCTCGGCCGCGACCGACAACACGGCCACCAGACGCGGGTCGGGGTCGGGCCCGACCATCACGTCGAGGTTCGGGGTGACGAAGCCCTCCACCCGGTCGGGTAGCCCCTCGGGTCGCGACGCCCAGGCCAACCAGTCCTGCCCGTCGACCTCGAAGCGCACGAGCTCCCGGACCTCCGCCATGCGCGCTCGCGCCTCCTCCCGGCAGGTCTCCGGGTCCGGCCGCCCCCACGCCTGCGAGGAGTGGCGCGCCGCCATGGAGGTCTCGACCTGGAGCGCCGGGCGCGGTCCGTCGGAGAGGCCGTCGCACAAGAATCGCTCATCGTACGTGGTCGCCCCGAGCCCGCGCGCGCAGCGCTGCATGGCCCCGAAGTCCACGTCGAAGGCCCCGCCTGCGTTGCGCAGCATGCCCCGGCGCACGGCGGAGATCAGCGCGGCGTCGAGGTAGTCTTCCGCGATGGAGAGCCGCTTCGCCAGCTTCTTGAGGGCGCCCCGGTGCGGGTCGCCGGCCTTCGTGCTGCGCACCTTCACGTGACACGCCCACCCCGCGACCGCGATGTCCTCCGGCGGCGCGGTGCGCGCCGTCGTGTCAGACGGGATGACCGGCTCCCGCGGCGCGGTCACGCCTCGCACGAAGGGGAGCGCGACGTCGGCGAAGGGCCGGACCGCCAGCAGTCGGTGCTCCGCCGAGGTCGACCTCGTGTACCGGACCGCCAGCACCACACCCGCGTCCACCAGAGAGTCGCACGCGAGCGCCACTTGACCGATCGGCGCGCCGAGCCTCCGCGACATGCGCGAGGCGAGCGCGTTCGCGACCGCCTCCCCGCCCGCGTGAAACAACTCCTCCAGCGCCGCGATGGCCAGCGGCGGGAGCTCCGCGAGCTTGCGCTGGACCCGCTGCGGCTCGGACCAGCGCGCCTCCAGGTCCTCGAACGACGCCCCGGGCGCGAGTCCCCACGCGCGCAGATGCCCGGGCACCGGCTCATCGAGGACCTTCCAGGCGTAGTCGGCGAACGGCAGCTCGTCAGTGGAGGGTCGCGCCTTCTTCTTCCGGGCCATCGCTCCAATCCTCCAGGTAGTAGCGGTAGCCCTGCTCCGTCAAGAAGAGCTGACGGTGCAGGGCGTGCTGTTGCTCGACGGTGTCGCGCGAGACCAGCGAATAGAAGGTCGCGCCGCCCGCCTTCGGGCGCAGGATCCGCCCGAGGCGCTGCGCCTCCTCCTGGCGCGAGCCCATGGTGCCGCTGATCTGGATCATCACGTTCGCCTCGGGCAGGTCGAGCGCGAAGTTCCCCACGCGCGACAGCACCAGGCGAGAGATGTCGCCCTCGCGGAAGCCCTCGAGGAGCGTCTCTCGCTCCGCGTGCGGCGTCGACCCGGTGATGACGGGGGCCGACAGCAGACGCCCCGCCGCGTCGAGCGGCGCGAGGTAGCTGCCGAGCACGAGGAGACGATCGCCCTCGTGACGGCGCGCGATCTCGGCCAGCGCGCGCAGCTTGGCAGGGTTCTCCGCCGCGATGCGCGGCTGCTCCCGGAGCGACGCCGACGCGTAGTCACCCGCGAGCGAGGCGGGCATGTCCACCCTCACCTCGAAGCACGTCGCGTTGGCGATGTGCCCGGACGCCTCGAGCTCTCGCCACGGCACGTCGTAGCGCTTCGGGCCGATCAGCGCGAAGACGTCGGAGGCGCGTCCGTCCTCGCGCACGAGGGTGGCGGTGAGCCCGAGCCGGCGGTGGGCCTGCATCTCCGCGGTGAGGCGAAACATCGGCGCCGGGAGCAGGTGCACCTCGTCGTACACCACGAGCCCCCACGGCTCGCCCGCGACCCGATCGAAGTGCACGTGCTTCGTCGGGCCTGCGCCACCGCGGCGCGCCATCATCGCGTAGGTGCTGACGGTGACCGGCGCGACGCGGTGGCTCCCCGACGCGTACACCGCCACGTCGTCCTCCCCGAGCGTGGTCTTGGCCAGCAGCTCGCGCCGCCACTGCGTGCAGGCCTCGCGCCCGCTGGTGAGCACGAGCGTGCGGGTCTTCAGCGCGGCGATGGCCATCATCGCGAGCACCGTCTTGCCCGCGCCACACGGGAGCACGATCACGCCGTGGCTGCCGGCGTCCAGGAAGGCGTCGCGGGCTGCGAGCTGATGCGGATAGGGGACGAACACGTCCTGACGCAAGCCGACCTCGAGCGGGGCGCCCTCTCGCAGCCCCGCGCGGTCGTCCACCGGCCAGCCGAGCTTCAAGATGGATTGCTTGACCGGACCGCGATCGATCAGGTCGATGAGGAAGCCGTCGGGGCACGGGGCGAGCCGCTCCGAGAGCTTCCGGTTCGCCGCGAGACGCTGCCGCACGCCCGGCTCGCGCACCGCCAGCCTGAGCTTGCTCGGGTCCGAGGGGTGGTCATGCAGCGAGCACACCCCGTGGCGCGCCATGCGATCCATGATCTCGTGCTCCACGTGCGAGGGCACGGGGAAGCGGCTCATCGCCCTCAGCGCGCTCAGCACCTCGTCGGCGGTGAGGCCCGCGGCGGCCGCGTTCCAGAGCGAGAGATCTCCGACGCGGTAGGTGTGCACGTGCTCGGGCGACTTCTCGAGCTCGGCGAAGCGCGCCAGCTGCTTGCGCGCTGCGTCGTAGCCCGGGTGGTCGACCTCCAGGAGGACCGTGCGGTCTCCCTGGACGATGGCGGGGCGCTGGTCCGACACGCAGGTGGGCATAGCCGAGGCCTGAGTCCACGTCACGCCCGATCAGGCGGCCTGGTTCATCTGCGCGCGCAGCCCGCGCTCGTCGAGCACGTGATAGTGAAACGCCTCGAAGAGCGTGAGCAGCAGATCCAGGCGGCAAGGCAGCGCGTCGGCGAAGCAGCGCTGGTACTCCGCCTCGATCCGGGCCCGGGCCGCCTCGGCCTCGCGGAGCTCCAGCGCGCCGTCGTGGTCCTCCCGGTAGCGGTTGGCGGCGCGGATCACGCACCTCGGCGGCGCCTCCACGCCCTCGAGCACGTGCTCGAACCACTCGGTCATCTCCACCTCCACGTCCCACTCGTCGGCCGCCTGCACCAGCACCAGCCAGCCGCGCCGGCCATCGGTGACGAGGGTCAGCTCGACCACGATCGACGCGTGCGGGTTGCCCGCCCCCTCGAGCCCGTCGGGCACGCCCGAGAGGACGTCCGCCGCGTAGACGTGGAGCGGGCTCCCCTCGAGGTAGCGCGCGACGCGCTCGCTGAGGCCGTAGTCGAGAGACGGGTCGGACTGGATCGAGAGCTCGGGCTTCTTCACGGGGCACCTCCTGATGATGATGTCGCTTCATCGACGAGAGGCCGCGCCCGTTGCGTGGAAGCTGAAGAATCTCTCAGTCGGTGACGATCTCGCAGTCGTCGAGGCCGGCGCGACCGAAGCGCTCGACCACGGTGCCGCGCACGGTGACCTCGGCGTACTGCATCAGGTCGACCGACTCCGGCGCGTCGTCGCCGAAGGCGCACATCATGGAGTGAGCCAGGCGGTCCTCCGCGTAGTCCTCCCGGCTCACGACGAGGCTCACGTTGTTGAGGGTCCCGCCCACCCGGGTCGCGCTCATGAACTGGGCGCGCACGGTGACGCGCTGCCCGGTCCACGCGTCGGCGTTCGCGGCGAAGCCCTCCCGCAGCGAGAGCAGCGTCGTGGTCTCGCCCTCGGCGGGCGGGTCGAGGCTCAGCGCGGGCTCGGCCGGCGCCGCCTCCTCCTCGGCGGGCTCCGGGCTCGCGGGCGCGGCCTCCGCGGTCGGGGTGGCCTCCGTGGTGGGCTCGGCGGTGTCCTCCTCGGCGCCGCACGCGGCGAGAGAGAGGCTGAGGGCGATGACGATCGAGAGATGTGTGTTCATGAGTGACTCCTTTCGCAGGCCCTTTCCCAGAACCGTGCCAGCGCCCGACGCGGGCTCGGCGCGGCTCCGGACGGAGGCCGCTGACAGGACTGGCAGACGCCGCTGACAGCGCTGACCGCGCCCCCTGGACGTCGCGGCCCGCGGGAGGATAGCGAGACGCGACGCGCGGACCCAGCTCCGTTCCCGCTGGTGCGGGGCCTCGCTTCGATGCAGAGTCGCGGCGTTGCAGACTCGACGCTGGATCTTCTTCGCCTGGCTCGCTGCATTCTACGTCGCCTGGGCGACGCTCGTGCTCGTGGGCGACCTCTGGCCCACGGTCGCCTCGCACTGGCCGATCGCGGCCTCGATGGCGGCCGGCTCGTACTTCGCGGGCTCGACCCCGATGGGCGGCGGCACGGTGGGCTTCCCGGTGCTCGTCCTCCTGTTCGATCAGCCCGCCTCGATGGGCCGTAACTTCGGCTTCGCCGTGCAGTCGATCGGGATGGTCTCCGCGAGCATCTACATCCTCTCGCACCGCGTGCCCATCGACTGGCGCACCCTGCGCGCCGCGCTCCCCGCCGCCGCGCTCACGACGCCGCTCTGCGCCGCGCTCATCGCGCCGCGCGTGCCGTCCGCGCTGGCCACCCTGGTCTACTCGGTCATCGTCGCCTCGTTCGGCCTCATGCACCTCGCGCGCATCCGGACCGTGGCCGCCTGCACACGGAGGCGCCCCTCCGAGCGGGAGGGGCGGTGGCTCGGGCTCGTCGCCGGTTGCGCGGGGGGCCTCGTCGCGTCGATGACCGGCGTCGGCATCGACATGCTCGTCTACATCGGCATGGTGGCGTACGCGCGGGTCGACATGCGCGTCGCGATCCCGACGTCGGTGATCCTGATGGCCTTCACCTCGCTCGTCGGCGTCGGCTCGAACGTCGCCCTCGGATCCGTCGATCGCGCGGTCTTCGACAACTGGCTCGCCGCCGCGCCCATCGTCGCGCTCGGCGCGCCGCTCGGCTCGATCGTCGTCACGTACCTGTCCCGGGAGAAGACCCTGCTCGTGACGTCCGTCCTCTGCGTCGCGCAGCTCGTCTGGGCCCTCGTCTCGGAGGGGATCACGGGGCTGCCCCTCGTCGCGACGCTGTCGGCCGTCGCCGCGCTGGCCGGCGGCTTCCACGTGCTCTTCCGCGCCGGAGCGCGAGGCGCGCGGGCTGCGAGCCGTGTTCTCCCTCGTCCGTGACGCCAGGAGCGCGTTCGGGGCGAGAAAACTCGCTCGCAAGTCTATCTGCGAGGTTCTGGACGAGTCTGCGGACCTGGAGATGACCCCTGGGCCCTCTTCGGGGCGAGTCAGCTCGCGACGAAGACTGAATTCAGCGTCCCGGACGAGAGAGCTCGTTCAGTCGACAACGACTATCGATAAAGACGAAAAAACTGACAGAATGGCAAAAGAATAGCGTTCTGGACGAGCAGACTCGTCCCGATCCTCGACGAGAACGATCGAGACGAGAAACTCCGACGCCGGGAGCCCCGCTCGGGCCCACGCCAGTCGACGACGCAGGTAGTCTCGGTCCATGGCACATCGCATCACCATGCTGCTCGCCCTCCTCTCGGTGGCATGCGCCTCGCGCGAGGCCGCGCCGCCCCGCTGTACGCCCGGCTCGAGCGCCAGCTGCTCCTGCACAGACGGCCGCGCGGGGGCGCAGCGGTGCTCCGAGCAAGGAGACTTCGGGCCGTGCGTCTGCGAGGCCGCGCTCCCGCCCGCGGGAGAGGAAGCACCGGAGGCCGCCGCGGCGCGGGGCTGCGCTCTCGCTACGGGGGCGCAGGCGCAGGCGCCCCTCGCGCACGTGCGGTCGGCGCTCGGGGCCGCGGCGTCGGCGCTGGTCGAGACCTGCGCCGAGCGTGACGCCAGCGTCTCCGCCGACGCGCTCGGGGCGGCGTTCGACGCCTGCCCCGCAGAGCCGACCGCGCCCGGCGCGTTCGAGGCGTGCGGGCCGGAGGGCCAGTGCTGTCGCGTCGGCGTGTCCAGCCTGCTGGGGCCGCCAGGCGACGGCGAGGGGAGCTGGGTCGTCTTCCGCGCGCCGATGGGCGTCGCCGATTACACCGAGCACGTCTACTGGCTACCGCCCGACGGCTCCCGCGTGGAGCGCCTGTGCGCGTGGGCCCCCTATCTGCTCGGCTGCCCTGAGGAGGGTGACCTGCTCGACGTCGAGGGCTGCGACATGACGCCCCGCCAGTGGGCCGAGATCGGCTACGACGTCCGCCGCTTCCTGTGCCAGGCGCCCATGCCTTGACGGCGGACGCGGCCGAGGTCACCGGCGCGCCAGCCAGAGCATCCCATCGGGGGGAGGCACCAGCGCGGGCGCCGTGGAGGCCTCGCGGTAGCCGCCACGGCTGGGCGCCGGGACGTCCGCGTCGGCGACCGCGCCGATGACCGCGACCTCGACGCCCTCGGGGATGCGCTGCTCATAGTAGCTGTTGTCGAGTCCGAAGCCCTCGAACGCGGTGCGCAGGTGCTGTCCGTTGGCGCCGAACCAGGCGTCCAGGTTGCGCCCGGTCTCGACCGTGTCGCGCGCCACCTCGGAGGGCATCTCCCACCGCACGTAGCCTTCGGTGCGCACCTGGACGCGCCCGGTGCGGTCCTCGACCCAGAACCCGTCGCCCCCGGTGAGCTCGGGCAGCAGGACGCGCCGCGCCTCACGGCCGCTCCGCTCGATCCGGATCCCCCAGGCCCGGAAGGCGACACAAGGGCGGCCGCTGTAGGGCGCGGTGACGAGGCCGCGCGCGGGGCTGGGCAGGCCGACCACCTTCGCGATCTGCCCCGTGCGGAGCGCGGACACGGGGGTGGCAGCGCGGAAGGTCAGCAGTGCCCATCGCTTGGCCTTGGTCAGGAGCGTCTCCCCGTCCACGCGCTCACTCCTTCGCTTCGGCCCAGCTGGCGCCGTGGCCGATGTCGACGACCAGCGGCACGTCCAGCTTCATCGCGTGCTCCATCCGATCCTTCACGATGGCCTTCACCGCGTGCAGCTCGCTCGGCGGACACTCGAAGAGGAGCTCGTCGTGGATCTGCAGCATCATGACCGCCTCGAGCTGCTCCTCGCGGAAGCGGCGGTCGATCTGGAGCATGGCGACCTTGCAGAGGTCGGCCGCGGAGCCCTGGATGGGCGTGTTGGCCGCGATGCGCTCGCCGTAGGCGCGGTCGGTGAAGTTGTTGCTGCTCAGCTGCGGGATGTAGCGACGACGGCCGAGCAGGGTCTCGACGTAGCCGTCGACGTGCGCGTCGGCGATGGTGCGGTCGAGCCAGGCGCGGACCTTGGCGTAGCGCTCGAAGTAGCGGTCGATGTAGCCCTTGGCCTCCTTGCGCGGGATGCCGAGCTGCTGGCCGAGCGCGGTGGCGCCCTGGCCGTAGATGGTCGCGAAGTTCACGGTCTTGCCGACGTTGCGCTGGAAGGCGTCGACCTCGTCGGGGGCGACCTCGAAGAGCTGACTCGCGGTCAGGCGGTGGATGTCGACGTCCTCGGTGAAGCTCTCCACCAGCAAGGGGTCCTGGCTGAAGTGGGTCAGGATGCGCAGCTCGATCTGGCTCCAGTCGGCGCTGATCAGCACCCAGCCGTCACGCGGGATGAACGCCTCGCGGATGCGCTTGCCGTCGTCGGTCCGGATCGGCGTGCGCTGCAGGTCCGGGTCGGTGGTGATGAGCCGGCCCGAGACGCCCGTGGTCTGCTGCAGGGTGCAGTGGATGCGGCCGGTGTCGGGCTCGATGGCCTCGAAGAGGACGCGCGTGTAGGTGTTGATGAGCTTCGCGAGCGCGCGCTGCCTGAGGATGAGCTGGCAGATCTCGTGCTCCTGCGCGAGCCGCTCGAGCACGTCGGCCGCGGTGGAGTAGCCGGTCTTGGTGCGCTTGATGACCGGCAAGCCGAGCTCCTCGAAGAGGATCTCCGCGAGCTGCTTGGTCGAGGCGATGTTGAACTCCTTGCCCGCCAGCGCGTAGATGCGCTGCTCGACGTCGGCCTTGCGCGCCTCGAACTCCTGGCCGAGCGCGGTCAAGACGCCCGCGTCGGCGCGGATGCCGTCCCGCTGCATGCGCGAGAGCAGCTCGCTCATGGGCAGCGCCAGCTCGCGGAGGTTCTTGGTCTGACCCTCCTCCTCGAGGCGCGCCTCGAGCTTCGGCCACATCTCCTGCACCGCCGCCGCGAGGTGACACGCCCAGGGCGCGAGCGCGTCGAGCGCCACGTCGCGGAAGCGCTTCTGCTTCTTGCCGCTCCCGAGGATGGTCTTCTCCATCGCGAGCGAGCGGTGCAGGTACCCGCGCGCGACCTGCTCGAGCGGGTGCGGGATGAGCTTCTCCGGGTCGATCAGGAAGGAGGCGAGCTGGGTGTCACCCACCACGCCCTGCAGGTTCACGCCGTACTTCAGCAGCAGCGTGCGCTGGTCGCGGACGTCGTGCGCCACCTTCGGCGCGGTCTCGTCTTCGAGCCAGGGCTTCAAGCGCGTCATCGCGTCGTCGCCGAGCGCGCCCTCCCCGCCGAAGAGCGGGATGAAGCGGCCGCGATCCGGCGCGCGGCTGATCGCGACGCCGACCAGCTCGCCGCGCACGAAGGACGCCGGCTCCGAGACGCAGTGGAAGGCCACGGGGCCGTCGCCGAGCTCCTTCAGCAGCTTCTCGAGCCCGTCGAGGCTCGTCACGGCCGAGAAGTCCGAGTCCTCCGTCTCGACCTCGTCGGACTTCGCGAGGAGCGAGAAGAACTCGAGCTCGCGGTAGAGGGCGTCGACGGCCTCGGCGTCCACGTCGGGGATGCTCAGGTCGGTCAGGGACAGGGGCAGCTCGGCGTGCTGATCGATGGTGACCAGCTCGCGGCTGAGCTTCGCGTCGTCCGCGTGCTCCTCGAGCGCCTTCTTCTGGCGGCCCTTGAGCTCCTCGACGTGCTCGAGCACGCCGGTCAGGTCCCCGTACTTCTCGAGGAGCCCCGCCGCGCCCTTCTGGCCGATGCCCGGCACGCCCGGGACGTTGTCGACCTTGTCGCCCATCAGCGCGAGCAGGTCGACGATCTGCTCCGGGGGCACGCCCCACTTCTTCTTCACGAGCGCGGCGTCGTAGGTGATGTCGCGCATGGTGTCGACCATGCGGACGTGCTCGCCGATCAGCTGGGCGAAGTCCTTGTCCGCGCTGATGATGTGCACCTCGTGGCCCGCCTCGAGGGCCTGGCGGCAGAGCGTGCCGATGACGTCGTCGGCCTCGTAGCCCTCGACCTTCACGGTCGGGAAGTCGTGCACCTTCACCACTCTGTCGATCCAAGGGAGCTGCTGCTTCAGCTCGGACGGCATGCGCGGCCGCTGCGCCTTGTACTCGGGGTACTTCTCGTCGCGGAAGGTCTTGCCCGGCGCGTCGAAGACCACCGCGCCCATCGTGGGCTTCCGGCCAGCGAGGATCTTCCGGAACATCAGCGCGAAGCCGTAGCTCGCGTTGGTGGGGAGCCCGTGGGACGTCTGGAAGTTGCTCGGGATGGCGAAGAACGCTCGATAGACCATCGAGCTGCCATCGATCAGGACCACTCGCTCGCGTGCCATGCGCGGGAGCATGCCTCAGCGGTGGTGGGCGCGAAACCGGCTCGCTACGCTCGTGGCGTGACGCCAGCTGCGGTCGTGAGGGCGCTGCGACCGGCCCTGTCGGGGCGCGGCTGGGTGGAGGCGCCCGGCGGCTTCGCGCGAGAGCTCTCGCCCGACCTGCGCGCGCGGCTGGAGATCGGCGTGCGCCGAGAGACCGGCGGGGCGGCGAGGCAGCGCGCGGTCCAGGTCACGCTCGGCGTCTGGGTCGGGCCCATCGAGCGAGAGCTGCGCGCGGTCTTCGGCGAGGGTCCACGCGCCGACGCGTGCGAGAGCACGGTCTCCGCCTCGCTGGATGCGCTGGCCGGGCGCGCTCGGCCGCGTCGGATCGGGGGCCGCGCCGACCTCGACGACGTCGCCCGGGGCATCGCTCGGAACGTCGTCCAGCACGGCGAGGCGTGGCTGGCGGAGACGACCCGCCTCGAGGCGATGACGAGCGCGCTCGAGCGGGCGACGCCGGGATCGGCCAGCGCGCGGCGCCGCCTGATCGTCGCCGCGTGGCTGGACGGGTCGCTGGAGGCGCGCGTCGAGGCGATGCGGCCGGCCCTCGCCCGGCTCCCAGGGTTCGAGCGCGAGGCCCTCCGCGCGCTCCTCGATCACCTGCGCGCGAGAGCGCCCGGCGCGCGCATCCCGTGACCCTCGGTGTACACCGGGGGCACGTCGTCGAGGCGCCGGTCGACACGGCCACCCACTCTCCCCGAGCTCCGCGGTGTGGCACGCGGCTCGCTGGGCGTGGGGCTCATGGCAGAGCTCATCGGAATCCTCGGGGTCTTCGGTCTGGTCGTGGTCGCGCTCAGCGCGGGCGTCGTCGCCCTGGTCGGGCATCGCAACCGCCACCGCTGGGGGCAGAAGCGCGAGCTGGACACGACCGGAGGCGCCTACCGCGGCGCGACGTTCACGGTCCCCGACCCGAACGCGCACGTGCCCGGGGTCGTGACCCTCGCTTCGACGCTCGGCCTGGCGTGGGCGGCCACGACGGCGCTCCTCTTCTCGCCCGCCGGGCTGCTGCTCGCGTGGGTGGTGGGCGCGGAGGCGCGGGTGGCCCCGCTCGCGAGCGCGCCGGTCTGCCTGGTAGCCCTGCACGGGTTCGTGATCGCGGCCGCGCTGGTGGCGGGCTCGCTGTCGCTGATGCGCGCCAGGCCCGGCGCGGCCGCGAAGGCGCGCGCCATCGCGATGTGGTCCGCCCTGCACCACGGGGCGGTGCTGCTGCTCTTCGCCGGGTGGATGCTCGTCGATGTCGAGCCGGGCGGCGTGCTGCTCGCGCTCTCGGTCGTGCCGTGCGGGCTCGGCATCGGGCACGCGGCGCTGCTCCACCGCGCGGCGGAGCAGGCCAGCTACCGCGAGGTGCTCGACGAGGAGCCGCCGCGCGCCGCGCCGCCCCTCGCTGCGCCCCGCGTCGCGGCCTGACGCTCAGCTGTGGCCGGCCTCGTGGCCGCTCTCCGGGAGCTCCTCGAGGGCGGCCTCGAGCTCCGTCTTCAGGCGCTCCCGCATCGCGACGCTCAGCTCGTGCTCCACGCCGTCGAACGTCTCGAAGCGCATGGGGTAGCCGAGCGCACTGAGTGCGCGGAGGGTGCGCTCGGTGCGCGCGGGAGAGAGGATGGGGTCGGCCCCGCCGTGCAGCGCCAGCACGTTCACGTGCATGGCGTAGGGGTCGGCGGCGCGCCGCGGCGCGCGGCTCGGAGGGAGCCAGCCCGCGATGGGGAAGGCGTGCGAGATGGCGCTCTCCTGGGTCACGGCGAGGTCCATCGCGAGCATGCCGCCCTGCGAGAATCCGACGACGATGGGGAGGCCGCGCGTCGGGTAGCGGCGGCGCCACTCCATCATGGCCTCGCTCAGCGCGCGGCTGCTCTCGTCGAGGGCGCGCAGCAACTCCGGGCTCTCGCCGCGATGCGCGCTGACCGGCATCCACGCGTATCCGTCGCCGGATCGCGCCGGGCCGCGGGGGAAGATCCAGCGCACCTGTGCGTCCACGCCGAACGGGGTGTCGGTGGGCGCGGGCGGCATGTCACCGCGGCCGTGGATGTAGACCACCATCGGCAGCTCCGCGCCTTCCGGCACGTCGGCCGGCTCGGCGACGATGAACTCGAGGCCCGCCGCGAAGCCCCGGCTGAGGCGCATGGTCGAGTCGGGCAGGGCCAGCTCGGGATCCGCCTGCGACAGACCGAAGGAGGTCGCGAGCACATAGAGCGTCGCGAGCAGGGGGATCCGTATGAGCTGTCGGCGAAACATCCGCAGCCGGATGTGCTGCAACCACCATTCCACAGGCCATGTCTGAGGCCAGATGCCTCGAATCGCCAGGCCAGGGCGTCGCGAGACACACCGACCGTGGCGCGGGTGTCACGGTGCGTCGGGTCGAGCCGACAGATCGGCGGCCGCCACGATCAGGGCCAGGTCTCGCGGAGGTCGCCGACCGCCGCGGGGTACTGAATCAAGAAACCTTGCCCCAGATTGCAGCCGAGCGCGCGGCAGGTGGACTGCTCCTCGAGGGTCTCGATCCCCTCGGCGATCACCTGGATGCCGCGATCGCGCATCACCTTCACCAGCGCCGCCACGAGCTCCTGGCGCGCCGGGCTCGCGTCGATGCCGCGGATGAGCCCCATGTCGAGCTTGAGGAAGTCCGGCGGGACCTCGGCCAGCTCCATCAGGCGCGAGCGCCCCGCGCCGAAGTCGTCGTACGCGAGCTCGATCCCGCGCGCCGAGAGCTCCGTGCGGAGGTGCCGCATCTGGGCCGGCGCCGCGATGGCCGCCTCGTGGATCTCGGCCACGAGGGTGCGTCCGGCCAGCGCCTCTCCCGCGCGCTCGAGCTCGCCGAGGAGATCGCCGTGCAACATCTCGTCGGGGTGCACGTTCATGAAGACGCGCTGGCCGCGCACGGGCAACGACGACGCCTGCGCGAGCGCCGCGGTGCGCATCATCCGGCTCAGCTCCTCCGCCTTGCCGCGCTCGTGCGCCACGCGGAAGAGCGTGGTCGCGTCCCAGTCGAGGTTGGCGAGCGTCGTGCGCCCGAGCGCCTCGTAGCCGATCAGGCTCTGGTCCTCGAGGCTGACGATGGACTGGAAGACCGAGGTGACGGCGCGCCCCGTGAGCACCCGGTAGAGGTGGCGCGTGCCGAGGTGCCGCTCCGCCTCGTCGCGCGTGCCCCCGAGGGTGGTCTCCTCTTCGTCCTCCGCGGCGAGCTCCGCCAGCACCAGGGTGAGCTCGCGGTGCGCCACGTGGAGCACGTCGCCGTACTGGATCGCGCAGCTGCCTTCGACGCGCTCTCCGTTGACGAAGGTGCCGTTCCGGCTGTCGAGGTCGCGGATCACCAGGCCACGCCCGTTCTGGGCGATCTCGGCGTGGAGCTTGGAGACGCGGGGAGACTCGAGGACCAGCTGCGCGGCGCGGCTCCGACCGATGCGGAACGGCAACACGTCGACAGGAACCCGAACGGAGCAGTCTCCGCGGTCGGGTTGGTGCTCCAAACAAGGGCGTCTGAGGTCCTCGCTCACAGGCTCACCAGTCTACCTCAAGCACATAGGCACGGGGTCGGGTTGAACCCCACATCCTCGTGACTTTCTGCTGCACCATGTGGATGGGTATTCGATGAGACTGTTCCTCGCCATGCCGATCCCGGCGGAAACCAGAGCCATTCTCGGGAGTTTGCCGCGAGATCTGCCGCGCGCACGCTGGGTCCGCATGGAGCAGCTGCACTTGACGCTCCGCTTCCTCGGGGAGCGGGACGCCGAGATCGTGGACGCCCTGTCGGAGGCGCTCGGGCCGACGGTGGCCGCGCACCCCGCGCTCGAGATGCGCGCGAGCGGCCTGGGCACGTTCGGCCGGCGGGTGCTGTGGGCCGGGCTCGCGCCCGTGGAGGGGCTGACCGCGCTGGCGCGGGACGTCGGGGCGGCGCTCCGCGAGGTCGGCGTCGAGGCGCCCGACCGCCCGTTCGCGCCGCACGTGACCCTCGCGCGCCTGGGGGGTGGCGCCGGGCTCGGCGCGCTCCTCGAGGCGCATGGCGGATGGCGTGGCCCCCTCGAGGTCTGGGACGAGGTGGCGCTGATGCGGAGCGAGTTGGGCTCGCGCGGGGCGACCCACACGGTCCTCCGCCGCTTCCCGCTGGGCGGCGAACCCGCGGGGTAACCCGCGCGACGAAGAGGCGTAGACTCTCCTGCATGAGCGAGGACTATCGAGGCGTGGTCGAGGCGCTCTACGCGGACGCGGCGCAGACCCCACAGGCGGCTCTCTGCTGCACGAGCGCGCCTCCCTGGAAGCTACCGGGGCTCTCGGTGCCGCAGGGCATGCTCGAACGCAACTATGGATGCGGCAGCACGGTGCACGCGAGGGACCTCGCCGACGCAGCGGACGTCCTCTACGTAGGCGTCGGCTCAGGCCTCGAGGCGCTGCAGCTCGCGTACTTCGTGCGGCGCCCGGGCGGCGTCGTCGCGGTGGACACGGTGCCCGAGATGCTCGCCGTGGCCGAGCGCCTGCTCGGCGAGGCCGCGAGCCAGAACGCGTGGTTCGAGCGCGACTTCGTGTCGCTCCGCCGTGGCGACGCGCTCGATCTCCCCGCGCGCGACGCGAGCGTCGACGTCGTGGCGCAGAACTGCCTGTTCAACATCTTCACCCGCGAGCACCTCGCGCGGGCGCTCGGCGAGGTCCACCGCGTGCTCCGGCCGGGCGGCAAGCTCGTGCTGAGCGACCCGGTGGCGACCCGCCCGATCCCCGCCCACCTCGCCGCGGACGACCGCCTTCGGGCCATGTGCCTCAGCGGCGCGCTCACCCTCGACGCCTACCTCGAGGCGCTCGTCGCGGCGGGCTTCGGCACGATCGAGGTCCGCGCCAAGCGCCCCTACCGGCTGCTCGACGCGAAGCGCTACGGGCTCGAGGACAGCCTCCTGCTCGAGAGCGTCGAGGTGTGCGCGATCAAGGATCCGATCCCCGGCGACGGCGCCTGCGTCTTCACCGGGCGCGCCGCCATCTACGTGGGGGAGGACGAGGCGCTCGACGACGGAAAGGGCCACGTGCTCCTGCGGGACGTGCCCCTCGGGGTCTGCGACAAGACCGCGAGCGCGCTCGCGGCGCTCGAGCGGAGCGATCTCGTCCTGACCGAGCCGACCTGGCATTACGCCGGCGACGGCTGCTGCTGACGGAAAAGAGAACGGCGCCCCCCGATCGCTCGGGAGGCGCCGTCTCGGATCACCGCGAGCGGCTCAGCAGCCCGGGTGATGGCCCTGGAGCACGCCGAGCATCCACCACTCCTCGGGGGTGCCGACGCGATCGAAGAAGTCGAGGATCGCGGCGCGCGCGCCCTCGTGACCGACCGGGGTCTGCTCCGCGATCTCCGCGCTCTCGGTCTCGATGTTCACGTCGAGCTGGATGTAGGGCGTGCTGCCGACGACCTCGGGGCGATCGTCCGGCGCGACCGCGCCCTCGACCGGGACCCGATCGACGACCTGCCAGAGCGCGACGATCGCGTCCTGGCTGATGACCGGGACGCCGTCCGGCGCGAACCACGCGACCGCCACCTCGTCGAAGATCTCGACCCGCACCGGGATCGCCTCGGCGACGTCCAGGCCCTGGTCGACCAGCGCCGCCTCCGTCATCGGGTAGACCGACGCCTCGGGCACCATGTAGAGGAGCTGCGACGTCATCGCGTCTTCGTCGACCGCCCTGAGGTGGCCGCCGGTGTCCGCGACGTCGGCGCTGCACGCGGCCATCAGGACGCCCGCCAGCGCCAACAGCATCTTGTGCGAAATACGCATCATTCGTTCTCCTTTCGAATCCGATCCGACACGTGCCCGGTTCGTCGGGCACCCGCGCATGGTGCCAGAGTCGGCGCGCGAACCGAAATCGCACGCTCCCCGCGCTTTTCTTGCGGGGGCGGGGCGGGGTTCGGACAATTGCGCGAGAAGGGGGCCGGCCTTTCGTGGTAGCTCTCGTCCGTCGGCCGGAGGAACGCTCATGCAGAACGCCCGCATCGTCAGCCTGCTCGTGGTCCTGCTCTCCCTGCTCGCGTTCGCGTGCGGGGGAGACGACGCCCAGCGTCGGCGGACCGCCGTCGACTGGGAGCCGAGCCAACGCGTCCCCCAGACGAGCGATCACTGGTGGGCGACGCCGGTCGAGCGCTACTGCGAAGAGAACCAGGACTGCCGCCCGAACGAGCAGTGCCAGCAGGTCCGCCTCGGCACCTGCCCCCGCTGCCCCCGCGGCGAGGACGCGCGCATCTGCGTCGGCGAGGGCGACGAAGAGCCCGCCGCCCGCGCGCGCCGCTGAGGACCTACCAGGGGATCTCTTCGGGCTTGATCGCGTGGCGCTCGCCCGCGGCCTTGTACTTGAGTGGAGGCTTCTGCTCGCCGATGTGGAAGACCACGCCGGACGAGTCCGGGTGCAGCTCCCCCTCGACGAAGCGGTCGGTCGCGTAGCGCGCCACCGCGTAGAAGCCGTCCGACGCGAGGCAGAGCGTCACGCGCCCCGAGTGCTCGCAGACGGCGCACCAGGAGATGCGGCCGTCCGCGTGCTCGACGAAGCCACGCGCCTTGCACGGGGGACAGTCGGTCTCCTCCTGGGTGACCTCGCGCGAGCCGACGGCCTCCGCGCGGGCCGCCTCCGCGCGCTGCTCGGCGACCACCTCGGCCACCGGGCACGCGCAGTCGGGGCAGGTCTGGGCCCGGTCGGAGACCTTGCGCTCACAGTCGGGACACTCGATCAGCGCCATCTCGCTCCCTCTCTCATCGTCGTCGTCGGCGCAGCACCAGGCCCAGCGCGAGCACGCCGAGCAGCCACACGCTCGGGGAGTCGCGCCGCGCGCCCACCGCCGCGCAGTTGCAGTCGTCGCCCGTCGGCGCGGTGACGCCGCCGTCGGACACGCCGCCGTCCACGCAGCTCGGCGCGTACGTGCACGCGCCTCCGCCGCAGGTGTCGGTCGTGCACGGGTCGCCGTCGTCGCACTGGGCGTCCATCTCGCACCGGCAAGACGCGTCGTCGTAGTCGATCTCGCCGTCGCAGTTGTTGTCGATGTCGTCGTCGCAGATCTCTCTCGCGCGCGAGTTGACCGACGTCATGGTCTCGTCGCAGTCCACGCCGAAGCGGTCCTCGCCGTCGTCGAGGCAGTCCCCGTCGCCGTTGTCGTCCACGCCCATCCCGCACACGCGGTCGCCGTCCTCGTCGATGAGGAAGTGGCAGTCGGCGTCGACCGTCATGAAGGCGCCGTCGCAGTCCGCGTCGACCCAGTCCCGGCAGCGCTCCATCGCGTCCGGGTGGATCTCCGGGTCGCCGTCGTTGCAGTCCGACGCGGCGATGTTCTCACCCTCGTCGAGGCAGTCGCCGTCGCCGTTCAGGTCCTGACCGAGGCGGCACCAGCCGTCGCCGTCCTCGTCGAGCTCCCGCGTGCAGAAGGTGGACTCGTCGATCATGCCGTCGAGGTCGTTGTCCTTGCCGTCCACGCAGTTCTCCGGCGCGCCGGGGTAGCGCGTCGGGTCCGCCTCGGTGCCGGGGTCGATGATCCGGCCCTCCGCGTCGCGGACCGGGGGCGCCTCGCCCGTGGGTCCCTGCTCGCGCGCGTCGGAGCAGTCGCCGTCGCCGTTGAGGTCCTCACCGACGATGCACCAGCCGTCGCCGTCGATGTCGCGGTACTCGTCGCACTCGCCGCGGTCGGCCGCGTCGGTGCTGCCGTCGCAGTCGTTGTCGATCCCGTCGGTGCAGTTCTCCACCGCGGCGGGGTTGATCGCGGTCGACGTCTCGTCGCAGTCGCCGTCCCCCGTGTCTTCGCCGGGCGAGGTGCAGAAGCCGTCGCGATCCATGTCCGGGCCGACGAAGCAGAAGGAGTCCCCGTCGGTGTCGATGTAGCCCGCGCAGTCCGCGTCCATCAGGCTCGCGGCGCCGTCGCAGTCGTCGTCGACGTCCCCGTTGGTGCAGACCTCCATGGCGCC
Source organism: Sandaracinaceae bacterium (assembly GCA_040218145.1). Lineage (GTDB taxonomy): Bacteria > Myxococcota_A > Polyangia > Polyangiales > Sandaracinaceae > JAVJQK01. The sequence continues at coordinate 64,233 of JAVJQK010000070.1, forward strand.
GGGGTTGATGCTCGCGTTCGTGTCGTCGCAGTCCCCCGGCTCGGCGTCCTCGCCTGGATCGACGCAGCTTCCGTCGCCGTTGCCGTCCCGCCCGTCCGGGCAGTAGCCGTCTCCGTCGGCGTCGAAGAGCCCGCCGCAGTCCACTGTGTCACGGAAGTCGACCAGACCGTCGCAGTCGTTGTCGCGGAAGTCGGTGCAGATTGTCTCCGCCGCCATCGGGAACACGTCGGCCGCCGAGTCGTCGCAGTCGAAGCCCATCGACGCCTCGCCCGGATCGTTGCAGTGGCCGTTCATGTTGGCGTCGAAGCCGATGGGGCAGTAGCCGTCGCCGTCGGCGTCGACGTCGCTCGTGCACTCGGAGTCGGCGGTGTCGATGTCGCCGTCGCAGTCGTTGTCGAGCCCGTCCACGCAGAACTCGCGCGCCGCGGGCGACACGGTGACCTCGTCGTCGTCGCAGTCGACGGCCGAGGTGTTCTCGCCCGGGTCGGTGCAGTCGCGGTCGCCGTTCATGTCCTCGCCCATCGGGCAATAACCGTCGCCGTCGCGGTCGACGACCATCGCGCAGTCCGGGTCCAGCAGGGTGGCCGCCCCGTCGCAGTCGTTGTCGATGGCGTTGGTGCACAGCTCCGGCGCGCCCGAGCTGACCGTGGCGTCGGTCTCGTCGCAGTCGAAGGACATGTCGTGCTCGCCCGCGTCGAGGCAGTCGCCGTCCGCGTTCATGTCCATCCCGACGCAGCAGTACGTGTCGCCGTCGGTGTCCGCGTCGCCGGGCGTGAAGCTGGCGAAGCCCGGGCGCGTGGCGCAGTCGCAGGTCGCGGGGTCGGCCATGCCGGGGCGCCACGTGCCCGTCGGGTCCCCCAGCTCCTCACCGTTCGTGTAGCCGTCACCGTCCGAGTCGAGGCCAGCGAGCATCGCGTCCCAGCGGCGCCCGTTCATGTTGAACGCCATTCCGAACGCGTTGAGGCAGGGCGGCGTCGCGCAGCCGTTCCCGCCGTCGGGGTTGTCGTGGCAGGTGATGCAGGGACGCACCGTGCCGACCGAGTTGGTCGCGGTGGCGCGGCAAGGGACCTGGAGCGCGAAGGGCTCGAACGCAGAGGCGGGCGCGGGCGCGCCCAGGAGAGCGAAGAGCACCCCGAAGCACGCGATGACCTGGATGCGATGAGACAAGCGACCCCCCAAGGGCGATGAGACCGAGACCCGAGCGCTAGTCGGAGTGGCTAGAGCATCTGCGTGATGCGGAGCCGGTACGGGATGAGCCGCTCGAGCGGCTCGTCGTGCTCGAGATAGAGGAAGTAGTTCGCGGCGTCGAGCCCGTCCACGCGGAGCTCCGAGCAGCCCGTCGTGGCGTTGGTCTGCGCCGACGCGCGCACCTCGCCCGCGGAGTTGCGGAGCACGATGTCGAACGGGGTCAGCGAGCCGGAGTCACAGGTCGAGCCGTCCGTCTTGAGGATGTCGACCACGAGCCGCGTGGAGTCGTTCGCGACGCTGAAGTTGTAGACGTCGGGGTACGTGCAGTTGCCGCCGCCGATGTCACCGCTGATCGTCAGGGTCTGCGTGGCCGGGAACTCGAGGAAGTTGGCCTCGATCTCGTTGTCGTTCGGGAGCTGCTCCGAGGAGCGAGACTCGTCGAGGATCTCGCGACAGTCGATGTTGCAGGTGGCGCTGCCGTCGCAGGCCTCGCCGTGCTGCGCCTCGCCGCCGTCGCAGAACAAGCGGTACGCGCCGACGAGGTAGTCGCCCCCGCCCGCCATCCGGTCGTCGATGCCGAGGTACCAGGTGCCGCCCGTCGGCGCGACGAAGGCGAAGTGCTCGTCGCCCGAGCCCACGCAGGCGTCGGACGAGTGTTCACACGCCGTGTTGCGGCAGCGCGAGTCGAGGAGGTAGAGGAACGGGTCGCGATCGTTGTCCTCGACGGAGGGGTCCGGGATGACGTGGAAGTGCCACTTCTCGCCGGCCTGGACCTGGATGGCGATGAAGCCGTCGTTGCCGGGCGCGTCCCGCGAGCCGCAGCTCGAGATCCGGTTGGAGAGGCCGCGCGTGCTCACCGGCATGGGCGTGGTCGTGCTCGCGCTGAGCACGATGTACTCCGCGATGTCGCCGCCGCACGCGTCGTTGAGCTGCTCGCCGCCCGTGCCCGAGTCCTCGTCGGGCATCTGCGCGTCGCTCATGCCCGCGTCGGCGCCGCCGTTGCGCAGGTCGTCGAGGTGCCCCGTGTCGACGACGAAGCAGCCGCCTCCGAGGAGCGCGGCGCTGGCGACGGTCACGTTGGCGAGCAGGGCTGAGATCCGGCGGTCCATCAGAAGCTCCCTCCGAGACCGAGCTGGCCCCCGTTCGGTCCCGCCATGAAGAGCGGGCGGAGCGACGCGCGGTCGCTCTCCCCTCCGCCGAACGCGTCCCAGTCGGTCAGCACCGCGAGCACCACCGCCGCGGCCCCGAGGCCTGCGGCGCTGAAGAGGAAGACGTTCGCGAGGGTCTGCATGGAGCTCGCCTCGTCGTACGCGAGCTGGGCCGCCGCCGCGTCGTTGGTCATCAGGTAGGCGTCGTTCAGCGACAGGGTCTCGAGCCCCGCGAAGATCGCGAGGCCGCCCGCGACGAGCGCGAGCCCGCCCACGCTGATGAAGATCGCCGGGTGCAGGATGCCGATCCCGCCGCCCGCGTCGGTGTCGGTGGTGGCGGCGGCGCCCGACGCGGCCTGCTGCTCCTGCTGCGTCTGGGTCTGCTGGGCCTGCTGCTCGGCGAGCTGCGCCGCGGTCTCGGCCTCGCGCTCGGCGATCGCGGTCTCGAGCACACGGATGCGGGCCTCGACCTCCGGCCGGTTGGGCGCGTTGGGGAGCGCCTCGAGGTACTCGCGCAGTGCGGCCACGGTCTCTTCGTCGCGGCGGAGTCGGTCGAGGGTCTGGGCGATGTTGTAGAGGAGCCCGGGCCGCGCGCTCAGCTGGTAGGCCTGGCGAAAGCGCGCCAGCGCCGCCTCGTAGTCTCCGGCCACGAACGCCTGACGCGCCGACTCGAAGGTGAGGCGCGCCGCCTCGTCGAGCTGGCCCTGGTTCTGGGCTTGCTCCTGCTCCTGACCCTGATCCTGGGCCAGGGCGATCCCCCCCGGGAGCGCGAGGCATCCAAGCACACACCACACCGCGATCGTGCGTCTCATCCGACAGTCCCCTCCAACAAAAGGAAGCGGGCCGGAGTTTAGCGCACGGCGCGTCACGATTCCCACCGGATGACCGCTGCGGTCGTTTTCCCGCTGGCGAGGGTGTGGATATGCTTCCATCGTGTCGCCTCGGAGGTAGGGTGCAGAGACTCGCTCAGTGCATGCTCGTGGCTCTCGCGTCGTGCGCCCTCGCGGCGTGTGACGACGGCAGGGTGGACCCGGACGCCGGCGCGCCGGACTCCGGCTCCCCGGATCCGATGGACGCCGGCCCCGACGCGTTCGTCGAGCCCGACACGGGCGTCTCCACCTGCGAGGGCCCGCCCGGGCTCTACGAGACCGGTGACTGCACGGTCATCGCGGCCGGCGTCCGCGCCTACCAGCCGCGCTTCGGCCTCTGGGCGGACGGGGCCGACAAGGAGCGGTACATCGAGCTGCCCGTGGGCGCGACGATCGACACCTTCGACCCCGACAACTGGGTCTTCCCGGTCGGCACGCGCCTCTACAAGACCTTCCTCCAGGACGGCGTGCGCCTCGAGACCCGCATCCTCGAGAAGGACGCCCCGGGCAACGGCGTGGGCGCGTGGGACATGCGCGTCTACGCGTGGAACGAAGCGCAGGACGCGGTCACCGAGGTGACCAACGCGGACGAGTCGGTCCGGCAGAACGTGCTCGGCACCGACCACGACATCCCGGGCGGCGCCGACTGCGTGCGCTGCCACGGCGGGCTCGACGTGGTCAACGGCTTCAGCGCCATCCAGCTCAACCACGACCTCGGCGGCGTGACGCTGCAGACCCTGCTCGACGAGGGCGCGCTGACCCAGCCGATCGCGCCCGCCGACGCCGACGCGCCCGGAGACGCGACCGCGGAGGCGGCGCTCGGCTACCTCCACGCCAACTGCGGCCACTGTCACCGCGAGAACGCGTCCGACGCCTCGGCCATGGTCACGGGCCTCTGGATGTGGATCAACGTGGATGACACGACGGCCGAGGAGACCGACGCCTACACGACCGCGGTCGGCGAGCGCGCCAGCTACTTCCACCCGTCCGCCTTCTGCCGCATCCACCCCGGCGCGCCCGACACGAGCCTGATGACGGTCCGCATGGGCGAGCGCGGCGACCGCGCCCAGATGCCTCCGATCGCCACCGAGCAGCCCGACCCGGCCGGCATCGCCGCCGTGAGCGCCTGGATCGCGGCGGTCACCGGCGACGCCACCGCCTGCACGCCCTGAGCGTGGACGCGGGACGGCCCGGCTCGGGTCCGGACCGTCCCGCGTGGCGTCAAGGACGCTCGTCGGCCCCGATGTCGTAGCCGGCGCCCGCGGGTCGCGGGTCCCCGTCCCGGTCGAGCGGCGGCGCCTCGATCGCGACGCCGCGGTCGACGCAGGGCGAGCCCGCGCCGAGGTGGTGAGTCGCGTCGAGCATCGGGTCCGCCGAGAGGTTGGAGGAGGCCCACGGCTGCGCGTCGGCGTCGCTCACCGAGGTGTAGAGCGTCTCGGGCGTGCCCCAGAAGCGCGCCACGTGGTCGACGTCGAAGAAGTCGTTGTTCTCCATGAGCACGGGGCGGCACTGCCGTCCGGGGGAGTGATCCTCCTCGTAGAACCCGTAGCTGGTGCCGGCGCCGGCGCCGATGATGATGTTGTTTCGCAGCTCACCGAACTCCGCGAGGCCGAAGAAGCTGTTGCAGCTCACGCCCGCGTTGATGCTGCCCGCGCCCCCCGGGACGCGTGCCGCGTAGAGGGTGTTGCTGTGGATGATGGGCTCCTCGACCGAGAGCTCGCCGTGCACGATGGAGATGGCCGAGCTGCTCGCGCCGCCCATGCCGTGGACGACGTTGTTCGTGATGACCGGGCTGCCCCCCCAGATGGAGATCCCGGAGCAGAACCCGAACGAGCACGTCCCGACGCGCGACGCGTCGTCGTTGATGAGGTTGGCGTCGACGATCGCGCTGCCGCCGATCCAGATGCCGGTGTCCCCCGCCGCGTGAACGACGTTGCGCTGCACGAGCACCGGGCCGCGCACGCTCACCGCCGGGGCGCCCTCGATCGTCGAGGTCAGGATCTCTCCGTCGCCTTCGATCGACACGCCGACCGAGGTCCCCACGACGACGCAGTCCTCGATCCGCGGGTCGACGGCGCCGAACGCGTTGATCCCTTCCCGCGCCGCGACGTTCAGGCGGAGGGCCGTCGGCGCCGCGTCACGGATGAGGAAGCCCGCGCGGCCCGAGCGCAGCGAGAGATCCTCGACGCGCGTGGCGCGGGTGATGGTGTCGCCCGCCTCCATCGCGTTGGCCGTCGCGCCGCCGTCGATCACCGTCTCGTTCGCCGCCGGGTCCGAGGCCCACGAGCAGGGCAACGACGGGCACTCGAAGCCCCCTCGGATGGACACGCCCTCGACGAGCTGGACGGTCTCGGGGTAGTCGCCGCCCGCGACCACGACCACGTTCGGGCCACCGATGGTCACCGCGTTCGCGATGCCCTGGGCGACGCTGCGGACGGGGTTGTCGCGCGTTCCGTCGCCGCTCGCGTCGTCCCCCGCCTCGGAGACGTAGGTGCCGAGACCGGCGCATCGCGCGGCCGGATCGGGGTCGTCGCCGCAGGCGTTGTCGACGCCGTCGCCGCAGATCTCGGTGGCGCCCGGGAAGGTGAGCGGATCGGCGTCGTCGCAGTCCCCATCGCAGTCGGTGACGCCGTCGGAGTCCGCGTCGACGCAGACCCTGGCGTCGCCGTCGCCGCCGTCGCCATCGCGGCCGGCGTCCTCCCGGCCTCCGTCGACCTCACCCGCGTCCGAGGTCGGCGTGGCCGAGTCCACCCCGCCTCCGTCGTCCTCCATGGCGACGACGGCCTCGCAGGAGCACCCACCCAACAACAAGCAGATCATCAACTGACTCGAGCGCTTCATCTCATCTCCAAGCTGGCCGCGATCGAGGCGCGGCTACCCGGTGAATGACGGGCGGTCGCGCTCGCCTTCACGAAAAGTGCGTCCGCCACGGCGAAGGGGAAATGCGATATGAAGACTGCGTGCGCGGCCTCGCGGTAGCCTGGCTCACCTGCCTCTCTCTGTGCCCCGTCCGCGCCAGCGCGCAGGCGCCCCGAGAGGGGGGCGTGGTGTTCTCGTGGGTGCGGATGGACGGGGCGGAGAGCTGCCCGGGGCGCGCGGAGCTCGCGGCCGAGGTGCGGCGCCGGCTCGGCTACGACCCGTTCGAGGCGCCCTTCGGGCAGTCGCTCGAGGGCGTCGTCTCGCGCACCGACGTCGGCTGGTCGGTCACGCTCTACAACCGCAGCGCGACCGGCACGATGCTCGGCACCCGCGCGCTGGAGAGTGAGGAGCGCGCGTGCGCCGCGCTCGCGGAGGCGGTCACGCTCGCGATGGCGCTCGCGATCGATCCGGAGGCGGCGCTGCGGGCCCCGGAGCCTCGCCCCGACCCGCCCCGGGAGGCCGAGCCGGAGCCGGAGCCCGAGGCGATCGAGCCGCCCCCGCCCGCTCCCGAGGAGGGCCACGAGCGGGCGCGGCTGTCCCTCGGCGCCGCGGGCTCCTACGACCTGGTGCCGGGGATCGCGGCGGGGGTCCGGCTCGGGGTCGACGGGCCCCTCGCCGACGCGCTGCGGTGGTACGGCGCGGTGCTCTTCTGGCCCGAGCAGATCGCGACGCGCGACGACGCCTCGTTCGGCATCGGGCTGACGACCTTCTCGCTCGGGCTCTGCGCGGGCGCGCAGCTCGACTGGTTTCGCTTCGACGGGTGCGCGTCGGTCGACGCGGGAGCGGCGCACGCCGTCGTCTACTCACCCGCCCCGCGCGCGCCCGGACAGCGCTTCTACATCGGCGCCACGGGGCTGGCGCGGCTCGAGGCGCGCCTCTTCGCGCCGGTCTGGCTCGGCGTGTTCGGGGCGTCGCCGTGCCGTTCATCGTGCACGCGTACCGGGTCCAGGGCCGCCCCGGCGTGGTGTTCCAGCCCAGCGCGGTCGCGCCCGTGGTCGGCGCCGAGCTCGCGGTGCGTTTTCGGTGAAGGGGATCCCGTCTACCCTGCATACAGGGGGCAGGTGCCCGAGCACGAACCGCTGAACGTCCGGGAGATCCACGACCGCTACGTGGACTTCGTGTGGGCGAACCTCCATCGCATGGGGGTGCGCAGCGCGGACGTGCCGGATCTGCTGCAGGAGGTCTTCGTGGTCGTGCATCGCCGGCTCCACACGTTCGACGGCAGCGCGAAGATGTCGACGTGGCTCTTCGGGATCTGCACACGCGTCGCCGCGGGTCACCGTCGGCGCGCGCACGTGCGGCGCGAGGAGCCGGTCGAGGCGGTCCGCGAGGAGGCGCACCAGCAGACGCCGGAGGCGGCCGCCATCGCGCGCGACCAGGCCGCGCTGCTGCAGTCGCTCCTGGACACGCTCGACCCCGAGAAGCGCGCGGTGCTGGTGATGTTCGAGATCGAGGAGCTCACATGCGCCGAGATCGCCGACCAGCTCGGCGTCCCGGTCGGCACGGTCTACTCCCGCCTCCATCACGCGCGCGACGCGCTCAAGCGCGCCTGGACGCGGCACGAGCTGGCCGCGAGCCGCACCCGGGGGGCCGCATGAGCGCCGATCCGCCTCGCCTGCGCGAAGACCCCGCCAGCCCCAGCGGCCTGCGGGAGCTGCTGGCGCACGGCGAGCCGCCGCCCCGCCTCGGCGCCGCGACGAAGGCCGCCTCGGCCGCCGCCGTGGCGACGCTGGCGGGAGGCAGCGCGGCGGCCGCGAGCACCGCGACGGCGACGGCGGCGGGCACGAAGCTGTGGCTGCTTCTCGGCGGGCTCGCGGTGACGGGCCTCGTCGGCGGAGGCGTCGCGCTGGTCGCCGGGAGCCTGCCTGCGCGCGAGGCCCGACCGACCGAGACGCCGGCGGAGCCCGCGTCTGCGCGCGCCCGGAGCCTCCCCCTCCCCGAGAGCACCCTCCCCGAGAGCACCCTCCCCGCGGCCGAGGAGCCGGCTCCGAGACCGGACGACCCGGTCGAGGCGCCTCCCGCGCAGCGCGAGCGATCTCCCGCGCCGTCCCGCGCCCGTCAGCCAGCCGCCGAGAGACCGGCCCCGGAGCGAGCGGCCAGCGCGGGCGGGCTGCTCGTCGAGGCGTCGCTGCTCGAGCGCGCGCGCAGCCTGCTGGCGACCGACCCGGGCGCCGCGCTCGCCGCGACGGAGCGGCACCGACGCGAGCACCCCCGCGCACAGCTGGTGGCGGAGCGTGAGCTCATCGCCATCGACGCGCTCCAGCGACTGCGGCGCTACGCCGAGGCCCGCCGCCGCGCGAGACGGATGATCGAGCGGGCCCCCGACGGCATCTACGCCGAGCGCGCGCGCGCCATCCTGCAAGGCCTCCCCGACTGAGCTCAGTTGGCCCAGGGGTTGTCGAGGTCCGGCGCGTAGACGTCGGGGTGCGTCGGGCCGCTCGTCGGGGGCGGCAGCGGGCGCACGACGGGCGCCTCGGGGCGCGTACTCGGCGGCGCAGGACGCTGGGGCCGGGGCGAATCCGCGGCCGGCTCCGGCGCGACCGGCTCGAGGTGCAGGAGCAGCTCCTCCTGGCCGCTCATCACGGTCACCGCGCGCGTCTCGTACTGGTCGAGCGACACCTCGATCCGCCAGCGCTCACCGTCCGGGATGTGGAGAGGGATCGGCGTGTCGCCGAGATCGACGCCGTCCAGCCGCACGCGCGCCCCGGACGGGTCGGTGCGCAGCAGGAGCGGAGCGGGGGCCGCCGCCGGCGCGACGGTCGTCGGCTCGACGCTCGCCGGCTCGACGGCGGGCTCCTCGACCGGAGGCTCGGGCGTGGTCTCGGGGGGCGCGGCCTGAACGGGCTCGAGGGGCGCGGGCTCGCCGTCGATCCGTGGCCAGACCACCACCGCGGCCGCGACGGAGACGCCGACGACCAGCAGCGCGCCGACCGCGAGCGCCACCTTCAGCGCGCCCCCGGAGCGCGAGGGCGCCGGCTCGTGGTGGGCCGACCCGTGTGGGTCGTGCGACGCGTGCTCGGGCGAACCGTGGTGGTGCGGCGGCGGCTCGAGGTCGGGCGCAGAGAAGCGGACCGTGCGCTGATAGGTGCCGGTCGACGCGGGCGCGTCCGGCTGCGAGCCCGGCTGCGACGCCTCCGTGGAGGACACGCCGGGCTGGCTCGAGAGCTCCGGCTGGCTGCTGGAGCTGCCGCCGCGGGAGAGCGCCGAGCCGAGGTACGAGCCGCTGTTCGACGCGCCCGCCTCGGCCTCGCAGCCGCGGAGCCCGCCCATCACCTCGTCCATGCTCTGGAAGCGCGCCGCGGGGTCCTTCTCGAGGCAACGCATCACCACCGCCTCGAGCAGCGGCCCGGCCGTGCAGTCGGGGCGGCTGCTGCGCAGCGGGGGCGGCGGCGTGTTCACGTGCGCGTTCATCGCCTCGTAGGCGCTGCCCGCCGCGAAGGGCGGCGCGCCCGTCAACATGTGATACAGCACTGCACCGAACGCGTAGATGTCGGTGCGCGCGTCCACGGGAGCGGCCTTGACCTGCTCCGGCGCCATGTAGCGAGGGGAGCCCATCATCACGCCGCTCTGGGTGAGGCCGAGGTTCTCGCCGCCCTCTCCGAGCACTTTCACGAGCCCGAAGTCGAGCACCTTCACGAAGAGCGGGTCGCCGCCGCGCGGCGCGAACATGACGTTGCCCGGCTTCAGATCGCGGTGCACCAGGCCCTGCGCGTGCGCGTCCCGGAGCGAGCTGACCACCTGCAGCCCGACGTGGATCGCCTCGGCCGGAGAGAGCGGGCCGAGCTTGCGGAGGCGCTTGTTGAGCGTGCCTCCGTCGAGGTGCTCCATCGCGATGAAGTAGAGGCCGTCGTCGGTCTTGCCGTAGTCGTGGACGACGATGGTGTTCGGGTGCGCGAGCTTCGCCGCGGCCGAGGCCTCGAGGAAGAAGCGCTGGCCGAAGCTGGCCGAGGCGTTGGGCGTCTTCTGGATCTCGAGGATCTTCAGCGCCACCACGCGCCCGAGCGGGCGCTGCTCGGCCTTGTAGACCACGCCCATGCCGCCCGCGGCCAGCCGCTCGAGGATGGCGTATCGCCCCTCGATCACGCGGCCGATCAGCCCGTCTTCGCTCTCCGGCGCGGCTTGGCTCATGCGATCTTCGGCCCCTCCCGAACGCCGCCAGGGTAGCACGTCGCGGACGGGGCGCGATGCGACCCGCGCGCGGGCGTGGTCGCTCCCTGCCACAGCCGATCTCTCCGATCGTCCCGGAACCATCCGACGGCACTGGATCTGCTTGGTGGAGGTCCGGAGGCGCGATGGAAGCACACGGGAGGGACTTCGAGCAGACGACGTGTCCGGGCAGCCCGGACGCGAAGCGGAGGCTGCAATCCGGCGCTCGCCGCAAGGTCGGCGCGGTGGATCTCGCGGTCGCGGCGCGCGCGAGCGGCGCGCCGCTGGCCCCGGGCGCCGCGCGCCTGACCCCGCGCGTGGAGGCCGCGCGCGCCTACGCCAAGGGAGAGGTGGAGATCTTCGAGCGCAGCTGGGATCCGCAGAGCGGCGCCAGCATCTCGCGCGTGGAGCGCTGGCGGCCCGGCGCCGCGGGGCGCTACGACCTCGTCGAGGCCCTCCCCTGCCATGACTCCGACGTGGAGGTCACCGTGCTCGGGCCGTCCTCTCGCGCCGCGCGCCCGCTCCGCACGCGGCAGCACGCGGACTGGCTGCGCGTGGACCCGCAGACGCGCTGCGCGCTCCACCCGGCGCGCGGCTGGCAGGCGACCATCCGCGCCCTGGACCCGGTCGGCGCGAGCCGGCTGCCGCGCGAGCTGATCCACGAGCTCGGCCCGACCCCGCTCGGCTTCACGCTGCGCCTGTCGCTCGCGTCGAGCCCGGGCGCCCGCCAGGACCAGCTCCTCTGGTTGACCGACGTGGTGGCGCGGCTGGCGGCCGACGCGCGCGTGGTGTGGGTCCCCTTCGTCGACCGCTGGGTCCCCGCGTCCGAGTGGCGCGAGCTGGCCGCGCGCGCCCGCGCCCACCCGCGCACGCTGCTCGGCCTGTGGACCCGCGTGGTGCGCAGCGCGGACCGATGGCACACGCGCGGGCTCTCGCGCTGGATGTTGCCGGAGCTCTCCGTCGAGGCCGCCCTCCCCGCCGCGACGAGCGTCATGCGCGCCTGGATGCTGCGGCTGCTCGAGCACGACGACGCGCGCCGCGAGGGCGGGCACGGCCCGGAGGCGCCCGCGCTCTTCGATCACCGCTTCCGGCTCTACGACCCGTCGTGCCCCACGCCGCGCCCGCTCGCGCTGCGGCAGCTGGCGTCGAGCTTCCGCGCCGACCCCTTCGGCACCGAGGGCGCCTGGCGGGTCCGCGTGATCCCCCCCGTCGACCCGGCGCTCGCCAGCCGCTGGGGCACGGTTCACGTCGAGCGCGCCCGAGCAGGCTGCTGACGAGCAGCCTGCTCACCTTGCCCGTGCCCGTGCCCTTGCCCGCGGGTTCGGTCACCACGCGCCGCGGAGGAGCGCGCTCACCCCCGCAAGAGGAACGCGCGGTGCACGGCGCGGTTGCGGTAGTCGACGGGCACGGTGCGCTCGGTGATCTCCTCGATCTCCGAGAACGGCAGCCCCTCGAGTCGCGGCTCGAAGCGCTGGTGGTTCGTCGAGAAGAGCAGCGTGCCCCCCTCGCTCAGGCGCCGACGCAGGGTGGTCAGCAGCGTCGGGTGATCCCGCTGGATGTCGAAGTCGCCCCGGCCGAAGACGGTGGAGAAGGAGGGCGGGTCGACGAGGATCAGGTCGAAGCGGAGGTCGAGCCGGGAGGCCTCGGCGAGCCAGTCGTGCACGTCGGTGGCGACGAAGCGGTGCGCTGGGCCCTCGAGCCCGTTGAGCGCGAGGTTGTCCTCGGCCCACGCCGTGTAGCGCTCGGAGCGGTCCACGGAGATGGTCTCGCTCGCCCCGCCGTGCGCCGCCCAGCAGGTGAACGTGCCCGTGTAGGAGAAGAGGTTGAGCACCCGCTTGCCCGCGCTCTGTGCGCCGAACCAGCGCCGCGTGTCGCGGTGGTCGGCGAAGAGCCCCGTGTCGACGAAGTCGTCGAGGTTCACCCAGAAGCGCAGGTCCCGCTCGCGCACCTGCATGAGCCGGCCGCCGTCGCCGAGCCGGCGGTAGCGCGCGCCCTCGCTGGGGCGGGTCCGGCGCTGCTTGGCGTGCACGCGGTCGTCGGGCAGCGAGAGCGCCTCCGCCGCCGCGCGCCCGAGGCTGCCCGCGTAGTCGTCCACGCCCTCGGTCTGCGTGCGCTCGTACTCGGCCACGACGAGGTGCCCCTCGTACCAGTCGCAGACCGCGCGCACCTCCGGGATGTCCCAGTCGTAGAGGCGAAACGCGCCCACCCCCTCGCGCTCGAACGCCTTGGCGAGCTTGCGATGGTTCTTCTTCACGCGGTTCGCGAACATCTGCGCGTGACGTGCGACGGCCTCGGGATCCACCCGCCGGTGTTGCATCAGCCGGCCCCGAGACGCAAACCACGGTCCCCATGACGCGCCTGAGCATCCCGGACCCGTCGCTCGTCGTGCTGGTCGGCGCGACCGGCAGCGGCAAGTCCAGCTTCGCCGCGAAGCACTTCGCCCCGACGGAGGTGATCGCCTCCGATCGCATGCGCGCGCTCATCTGCGACGACGAGAACGACCAGTCGGTGAGCGCGGACGCCTTCGAGATGGTGCACCGCCTCGCCGAGATGCGCCTCGCGCACGCGCGCATGACGGTGATCGACGCGACGAGCCTCGAGGTCCGCGCCCGCCAGCCGCTCCGCGCGATCGCCAAGCGGCAGCACCTGCCGTGCGTGGTCATCGCGCTCGACGTGTCCCTCCCCAGCCTGATCGCGCGGCACGCGGCGCGCGGAGACCGCCCCTTCTCCGAGGTGGTGGTCGAGGAGCACCACGGCCAGCTCCAGCGCACGCTCGCGTCGCTCTCGCAGGAGGGGTTCCGGGAGATCCACGTCCTGGCCGAGGACGAGATCGACTCCGTGGAGATCGTCCGGGAGAAGCTCGCCCCCGAGCGGCGCGAAGAGCGCGGGCCCTTCGACGTGATCGGCGACGTGCACGGCTGCGCGGAGGAGCTGCGCGAGCTGCTCGAGACGCTCGGGTACGCCCCCGACGTCGACGGCGCCTACCGTCACCCCGCCGGCCGCCGCGTGATCTTCGTCGGCGACCTCGTCGACCGCGGGCCCGACGTCGCGGGCTGCCTGCGCATCGCGATGGACATGGTCGACGCCGGCGCCGCGCTCTGTGTGCAGGGCAACCACGAGGCCAAGATCCTGCGCTGGCTCCAGGGCAAGAACATTAAGCCGAGCCACGGCGCCGACGCGTCGATCGCGTCGCTCGAGCAGCAGCCGGCCGCCTTCCGGGAGCGCGCGCGCGAGTTCATCGACGGGCTCCGTCCTCACTACGTGCTCGACGGCGGCGGCCTCGTGGTGGCCCACGCGGGGCTGAAGGAGTCGATGCACGGGCGCGTGGGCGGCAAGGTGCGCGCGTTCTGCCTCTACGGCGACACCAACGGCGAGACCGACGACGAGGGCCTGCCCGTCCGGCTCGACTGGGCGCAGGACTACGAGGGCCGCGCGGCCGTGATCTACGGCCACACCCCGGTCCGGGAGACGCGGTGGGTGAACGGGACGATCTGCCTCGACACCGGCTGCGTGTTCGGCGGGAAGCTCACCGCGCTGCGCTGGCCGGAGCGCGAGCTGGTCTCAGTCGCGGCGAAGCGCGTCCACTATCGGCCGCCGAGGCCGCTCGAAGAGCGCTGAGACGCGCTCCGCGTGCAGCCGGGCTGCCATTTTGTCCGGCCTCGGAGGCCTCCTCGCCGACCTGTCACCTGCGTGTCGCCGCGACACGGCGTGAGGTCGAAGAACGGGGGGACGAGAGGGGTGGCACGGGCGCTGCAAACTCCCAGACCGTGCCTGATCACGAGGAGCGAGCCTCCCCCTCCGATCCCACTCCAACACATCTCATCACACTCCACATCCAAGCTCGACACACACCTCGCTCCTCGTGGTCGGGCCGCTTCTCTGCGATGCGCTGATGCTCAGTCCAGGGCCACGAGGCCCTCTTTGATCAGCTTGCGGATGAGCACGATCTTTCCCTCGTCGTCGAGGTCGCCCGGCAGATCCCCCACGCGATAGCCCTCGTGGGTCAGCGCGTACTCGAGCGGATCGGCCGCGTGCACGGGCATCGAGAGCGTGCCGCCGTAGGCGGTCACCGTCACGTGCTCCGCGTCGCGGGTGAGGTGGTAGAGCAAGCTCGGTCGCGGGCTGGCCCGATCCTCGAGGCTCAGCGCGGCCAGGCGGTGGATCTGATCCATCTGTCCGTAGAGCAGCCCGTGGCGCGTGCTCACGAGATCCTCGGCGAAGTGGTCGAGCGCTCCGTCGAAGTCCGCCTTCGCCACCGCGCGCTGGAGCATGTCCGCGAAGCGCGCGCGGGAGGCCGCGCGGTCGAACCCCTGGCTCGCGTATCCGACGGGGAGCGAGCGCCGCAGCTCCGCGTCCTCGAGCGCCGCGCGGGCCACCGCCTCGAGCAAGAGATCGGTCCACGTGTTCGGCAGGACGCCCAGCGTGATGTGGCAGCTGTCTTCGTCCGTGCTGGACGCGTCGTGCATCACCCCGCGGGGCACGTAGAGCATGTCGCCCGGCGCGAGATCGAGCTCGAGGCTCTTCTCACCCACCGGGTAGGCGCTCGGGTCGAAGTCCTGTCCACGCAGGGGCCGCTCCACGGGCGTGTCGTAGAGCGTCCAGTGCTTCGTGCCCGAGATCTGCAACACGAAGACGTCGTGCGAGTCGAAGTGGGTGGCCAGCCCGCGCGCGCCGCCCGCCGGGGTGACGTAGATGTTGCACTGGAAGCGGTGGGAGAAGCGCGCCTCCATCGATCGGCAGAGGTTCATCAACGAGGGCAGCGATCCCTCGAGGTTGTTCATCACGATGCTGCCGCCGTCGGCGTACTCCTGGTACAGCCGCGCCGCGTCGATGAGCCCGGAGGGGTACGTGTAGTCGGCGGAGCTCAGCCCCGGCTTGTCGGCGTTGGCCATGTGCACCGTGGGGTGGTGCAGGTGGAGCGTCGTCAGCGCGCGATCGATGTCCTGCAGGCTGAGCAGCGAGCCGTAGTAGGCCGGGTCTCCCCGCTCGACGTGGAGCACCGCGTTCTCGAAGCGCTCGTCGACGAACGTCTCGGCGGAGAAGGGGTGGATGAGGCGCTCGAGGTCCCATCGGTCGGAATTCATGCGCCGGAACATAGCAGCGCCGAGGGCGTGAGCGGGGTCAAGAAGAGAGCGGGATCGAGAAGGCGCGGACCGGGCGCGTCGACGGTCGATAGAAGTGCTGGAACGTCACGTGATAGCCGCTGACCGGCTCCTGTACGTGCTTGCGCAGGACGTAGCCGGGCACGTCCACGCTCACCGGATCGTCGTCGGGCTCGAAGACGACCACGTCGAACGACTCGGGACGGAAGCGCTCCACCACCTCCTGGACGAGGCCGCTCGGATCGTGGTCGAGCTCCGGCGCGTTGGTCTCGAAGCTGACGTAGCTGCCGACCCGCTCGGGCGTGACGTGCAGCGTGACGTAGGCCTCGTCGCGCATCCCGTTCAGCGAGTAGCCGGCCGGATCGAAGACGAACTCGTCCACCTCGAACCCCTCGAGCGCGCGCCGCAGCCCGAGCTGCTGGGCCAGCGTGCCGCTGGGCGGCCGCCGCGAGGCGAGGAACGTCTCGGCGCAGCGCTCGTCGATCCCGTGCATGAGCACCTCGAGCGTGCGGTCCTCCTGCACCGGCTGGTAGCCGCGCGTGGTGTGGAAGAGCCGCACCGCGTGCTCGTGCTCGACGCCGAAGCGGAGCGCGCGTCCGTCGAGCCGCTCGGCCAGGTGGCGCGCGTCCTCGAAGAAGCTCGACGCCTGCTCGTGCGGGAAGTGCTCGTTCTTGCGCTCGTAGATGAGCACCGCGATCGCCTCGTCCGGGATCGCCTCGAGCATCACGTCCACGCCCCGGACGAGCTGCGTCCGCCCGCAGGTGATCATGGTCACGAACGACTCGTAGACGAAGAGGCTGCTCTCGCTGAGGAGGTAGGCGTCGAAGACGTCGTTGCTCCGCTTGCTGACGACCTCCGCCCCCGACGCGTTGACGACCCGGTGCCAGAACGCCTCCCCGAGGCGGCGCAGCGACGGGTGGTCGTCCACCACGGTCAGCTCCACCTTCTTCTCGGGCCCCTCGAAGAAGGCCGGCGGCTTGAGCTGGCTCATCGGGGCTCCGCGTGCGTCGGCTCGAGCGTCGGCGACTCGGCGATGTAGACCACCTCCGCGTCCTCCGGCACGGGCAGGTCGTCGCGCGGGTTGATGGTCTGGGCGCGGGTCACGGGATCTCGAAGGCCGATCACGAGCGCGTCGTGGCGCGCTTTGACCGCGCGCGCCAGCTCTCCGAACGTGAGCGGGATCGGGAGCCCATCCGGCTGCGCGCCGACGTAGAAGCTCGCCGCGCCCGACGCCACGATCTGGCTCGTGAGATCGCCGACGCCCGGGTAGGCGACGGTGTGGGTCAACATCGCGAAGCCGAGGCGCTGCGACTCGATCACCTCGTCCGCCCCCGCCGTGCGCGCGTGGCCGACGTTCTCGCTGTCGAGGATCTCCGCGACGATGTGGAGCGGCCGCTCCCGGGTGGCCGCCTCCTTCTGGAGCTCGAGGTGGGCCCGGATGGTGAACACGGTCAGGATGGTGGCCGCGTCCGCGAGCTGCGGCGTGACGGTGCGGGAGCCGACCACGATCGCGCTCCGGGCGTGCGTCATGCGCACCTTGCCCAGCTCGCTCTGCTTGGTCGGGTCACCGTGCACCCACATGAGCTCCGGCGGCACCTCGCGCGGGCGCGGCTGGCGGCTGAAGAGCACCACCTTGGTCTCCTCCAGATCGATCTCGGCCTGGAGGCTCTCGAGCAGGAGCTGCCGCCCCTCTTCGTACCCGCACACCACCACGTGATTGACGTAACTGCTCATTCGGAACTGCTCCTCACGGATGGACAAGACCGCGTTCAGGAGGCTGTGGCCCACGATGCCGGCGAAGAGCGCGAGGGTGAACATGCCGCCCACCATCAGCACCGCGCCCCACGCGCGGCCGATCTCGCCGACCGGCGCGTAGTCTCCGTAGCCCACCGTGGTCAGGGTGACGAGGGCCCACCAGATGCCCTCTCCCATCGAGCTGACCTGCGCCCCCGGCTCGTCGCGCTCCAGCAGGTAGAGGGTGATGCCGCCCAGCACGGTCTCGACGCCGAGCACCCCGAAGGCGAACGAGAAGAGCAGCCGGTCGGTCTCGAACGCGCTGATCAGGCCCGCGAACGGGTTGCCGTAGCGAAAGACGCGCGCGGTGCGCAGGAGCCGCAGCAAGCGCAGGACCCGCAGCCCGCGCAGGGCCGGCACCACCGCGACGATGGTGATCAGATCGATGATCTGCATCGGCTTGAGCAGGAACGAGAGCCGGGCCAGCACGTGCGTGCGGAGCGTGCCGAGCGGCGCGCGGGCGAAGACCTCGAGCGCGGGGGGCCGGAAGGTCAGCACCCGGAGCGTCAGCTCGATGCCGAAGAGCGCGAGGATGACGAAGTCGATCGCCCTCAGCGTGATGCGCTCCCCTCGACCCACCACGAACGGCTCGATCACGAGCAGCACCACCGAGAGCACGATGAGCAGCCAGACGGTGCGGTCGACCGCGCGATACTGGGGCGTGCTCGGCCGATGAAAGGCCGCGTGGAGACGATCCCAGAGACCTTCCGGAGCGCGGCGTGGCACGGCGGCGCAGCCTAGCAGGTCCTCGAGAGCCGGCGCGACTCGCCGGTCGAGAGCGCAGATTTCGCGCGAATCGCCCCGCGCTGGGGCGCGGCGCCCCGCAGGGACGCGCGTCGGGCCGGCGGTCGCGACGCGGCACGGACGCTGCACCACGGAGCGCGATGAGTCCGACCAGACGCGCGATGCGCCCGAAGCGGCGGGGATGGATGAGGCTGACGAGCTGGGTCGGCCTGCGGCAGCTCGTCGAGAACCTGCGCGGGAGCTACTGGTTCATCCCCAGCGTGATGGCGTTCGGCGCGGTCTGCCTCGCCATCGCGAGCATCGCGCTCGACCGCACGCTGCCGCCCGACTGGCTGGGAGATCTCCGCCTCATCGGGCCGAACGGCCCCGAGGGAGCGCGAGCGGTGCTGACGACGGTCGCGGGCTCGATGATCGGCGTGGCCGGCGTGACGTTCTCGATCACCATCGCCGCCGTGGCCTACAGCGCCTCGCAGTTCGCGCCTCGTCTGCTCACGAACTTCATGCGCGACCGCGGCAACCAGCTGACGCTCGGCACCTTCGTGGCCGCGTTCCTCTATTGCCTCGTCGTGCTGCGGGCGGTGAACGAGGCGTGGGGCCCGGGCAGCGGAGAGGCCGCCGAGCCCTTCGTGCCGCAGATCGCCACGCTCGTTGCCCTCGCGCTCGCCGTCGCGGGCTGCGTCGTCTTCATCTACTACATCCACCACATCCCGCAGAGCATCCACATCTCGCGGGTGATCGCGCGAATCGGGGAGACCCTGAACGACCGGCTGCGTGAGTTCTTCCCCGAGGCGCTCGTGGAGCCGACGACGGCGCCGCCGATCCCGGTCGACGCGATCGAGATCCGCTCCGAGGTGGCCGGCTACATCCAGCGCATCGACCTCGATCACCTGACGGAGCTCGCGCGGCGGATCGACGCGGTGATCCATCTGCCCCACGCGGCGGGCGAGTTCGTGGCGGTGGGGCGCGTCATCGCGCGTGTGTCCGCGCGGGGTCTCGAGGAGGAGGTGCAGGCGCTGGCCGACTCCGTCCGCTCCGCCTTCGCGCTCGGCGCGCTCCGCACGCCGCGGGAGGACGTGCTCTTCCCGGCCACCGAGCTGCTCGAGATCGCGACCCGCGCGCTCTCGCCAGGCGTCAACGATCCGTTCACCGCCATCAGCTGCATCGACCGCCTCGGAGCGGCGCTGTCGGAGGTCGCGCGGCGAGGCGACGAGCACGGGCAGCGCTTCGACGAAGAGGGCACGCTCCGCGTCGTCGGCCGACCGCTGACCTTCGAGGTCTTCACCTCCGAGGTCCTCGACCGGCTCCGGCCCTACGTCGTCAGGGATCGCAACGCCGCCCTGCACCTGGCGAGCGCGCTGGTCGAGGTCGCCGAGGACGTGCGCACGCCATCGCGTCGAGCCGCGCTGCGCACGCAGCTGCTGTCGCTGCGCGAGGAGGCGAGCCCGCACCTCTGCCGCGCGGACGCCGACCGCATGGCGAGCCGCACCCGCGCCGCGCTCGAGGCGCTCGGCCCGCGCCCGCTCGCGCTCAGCGCGTGACCGGTCACGAGGGGTGAGCTAGAGACCTCGCCATGACCGAGCGCGCAGCCCGCATCGTCGACACCCTCGTGGCCCTGGACCCGCTGGCCGACCTGCCCCGCACGGGCTGGCTGCTGCGCGGCGTGCGTCCCTGCGAGTCCATCGCCGACCACAGCTACGGCGTCGCGCTCACCGTGATGCTGCTCGTGGACGCGCTGCGAGACGAGGGCGCGACCGTCGACGGGGAGAAGGCGCTCCGCATGGCGCTGGTGCACGACGCGCCCGAGGCGAAGACGGGCGACGTGCCCATGCCGCAGAAGACGCCCGCGATGGACGCCGCGCTCGAGGTGCTCGAGGAGGGCATCGTGGCGCGCACCCTCCCCGCGCGGCAGCAGGAGACGTGGCGCGAGATGGAGGACGGCGAGAGCCTCGAGGCGCGCGTGGTGAAGGCGGCCGACAAGATCCAGATGATGACGAAGGCGCTCGTCTACGGCCGACAGCGGCGCGGCGACCTGCACGAGTTCTGGAAGAACGACAAGAACTTCCGGGACCGGGAGCTGGCGGTGGCCAAGGAGTGCTTCGCGTTGCTGCAGGCGCGCCACGCGAGCGGCGAGTGGGAGCTCGGCCGCTGGTAGCGCTCAGGCCAGAGCGAGCGCGCCGAACGCGACGGCCAGCGGCAGCGACAGGAGCGCCGGCCCGCGCTGCCCGCGTCGCGCGAGCAGGTGCGCCACGCCCAGCGTGATCAGCCCCAGGAGCAGCGCGCTCGCGCCAGGGCCCAGCCCGAGCCCGGAGAGCGGCGCGCGGAGCGCGAACGCGCCCATCAGGGCGCCGAGCGAGACCAGCGACAGGCCGAGGCCCTCGCGCCGCCACACCAGCCACCCGGCCGCGCCGACGAGCACGAAGAGGAGCGCCCAGGCGGGCACGGCCAGCGCGCCTGGCAACATCGGGAAGGCGACCTCCCCGACCGCGGCGTCACCGGCCGCGAGCGCGATCCCGGTCGAGACGGCGAGCGCGCCCGCGTCGAGCATGGAGTCACCTGGGCTCTGCGCGGCTTGCTGCACGAAGGAGACGTAGGGCCGCTTCGGCCAGACGCCATCACCCCGTCTCTTCGAGCGTCTCGTCCCGCGACACGGGCGCGGGCAGCGCGGCGAACTTTCGCTCCTGGCGCTCCACCAGCGCGACCAGCTCCTCCTGCGTCACGCCGAGCCGCGAGGCGACCATGTAGGCGAGCGAGGTGGGCGCGACGCCGGGGACGAACTGGTAGGTGGGCTCGTCCTCGCGCAGCTCCACCTGCAAGAACTCCAGACGCTCCACGCGCCCCGCCGCCTCCAGCTCGCGCGCGGCGTCCAGGAAGTGCGTCGTGACCCAGACCTGCGGCCGCAGCCGCGGCAGCAGCGAGATCACCATCTCGAAGATCGCGATGCCCTCGCTCGGGTTGGTGCCGCTGCAGAGCTCGTCGAGGATGACCATCGAGCCCGGCTCGAGCTGCTCGAAGAGGCGCCGCACGCGCATCAGCTCCGTGCCGAGGCGGCCCTCCTTCTGATCGGCCGGCGCGCCCTCGATCAGGGAGACGAAGAGGGTCGGGGCGCGCGTGAGCTCCGCCGACGCGGCCGGCACGAAGAGCCCGCTCTGCCCGAGGAGCTGGGTGAGCGCGAGCGCCTGCATCATGCGCGTCTTGCCGCCCGAGTTCGGCCCCGTCACGAGCACCATCGAGTCGTGCCCGGACGTGTGCAGGTCGCAGGGCGTCGGCGTGATGTCCTGCAGGAGCAAGAGCGGGTTGAACATGCGCTCGATCGCGAGCGTCCCGCTCGGCGCGTCCGGCTCGGGGGTCGGGTGGATCGTCGGGAGGCAGACCGAGAGGCCCTCCTTCTCGCAGCGGTCCTTGAACCCGAGCGCGGCCAGGTAGAGCTCGACGTCGCCGATGAGGTCGAAGCAGGGGAGGATGACGTCCTCCAGCTCCTCGAAGACCTCGTCGATGACCTTCAGCAAGACCTCGTTCTCGGTGTACTCGTAGCCACGGAGCCACGAGAAGAGCCGGGACCAGACGCGGCGCCACGGAGACCAGAGCAGCGGGTTGTCGCTGTTCTCCTTGGCCTCGACGAGCTGGAAGTCGCGGATGCGACCGTCCGAGCCCAGGACCACGCGCACCTCGAGCAGCGCCATGTTGCGCTCGAAGTCGAGGATCTGCGCCAGCCGCGTGTAGACGTCGCGCGCGCGCACCTCGGCCGCGAACTCGTGCAGGCGAGACAGCGCGCTCGTCGCGTCCGCGAGCCCCTCGTCGGCCGCGTCGAGGAAGGTCTTGATCGCGTTGAGCACGTCGACCTTGCGCTTGATCGTCTCGCCGGGGGTCATCGCGCGCTCGTCCAGCAGGCTCCGCAGCTCCCGCAGGGCGACGTAGATCGTGCTGAGCGCCCCGCGCAACGCCGGCGTGGCCGCGAGCTCTCGCAACACCTCTTGCCTGAGCGCGACGTCCCGCTGGTCCTCGGGCGGGTGAGAGAGGAGCTTGACGAGGTGGGTCTGGCTCGGCACGAGCCGCTTCTTGCCGACCTCGATGAGAAAGCAGCTGGTCAACAGCTCCGGCAGGAAGAGCCCGCCCGCGAACGACTCCGGGTTCCAACGGCTGGGCGTGATCGGCGCGTCGTCGACCGCCTTGCCGAGCAGCCCGCCGGCGTCTCCGGACTCGAACGCGAAGCGGAGCGCGGAGCGGAGCAGCTCCTTGTCGATCGTGACGAGCGGATCGTGGTGGATCAGGTCCACCCACGCCTCGTCGACGTCGGGCGCGCGCAACGCGAGCGCGGCGCCTGTGGCGGCGCTGCGGGGCGCGTTCTCCTGGGAGTCCGCGACGAGCTGCATCATGGCGCGTCGCTCCACCAGGAGCCGCCGTCGTCGAGATCGTCGGCCCATCGAGCGGTCCATTGGTAGCACCGACGGTACGGCGTTGCGAGCGGGGTTCGGGGTCACGCGGAGGCTGACCACGCCCCGCGCGGAAGGTTCCGCGCCCTACCTGTCGAGCATGTCCTCGGCGTCGGGTCCCAGGGTGCGCACGAAGTCGCGCAGGGTCCGGCCGGGCTCGTCGACGAAGGGCTCGCCCAGCTCGAGGTCGTGCATGCGGTCGAGCCGGAAATTGCGGAAGTCCTCTCGCAGCTCGCACCACGCGGTCACCGTCCAGCTGACGCCCCAGAAGAAGGCGCCGAGCGGTCGCACCACGCGGAGGCGCCGATCGCCGTCCGCGCGCTCGTAGGACATGCTCAGCTTCTTGCGTTCGTTCATCGCCGTGCGGACGATCCAGAGCGCCTCGCTCGCGGCCCGCGCCGTCCGCGGCGCGAACAACGTCGCGTCTCGGAGCTTCGGCTCGAGGCGCTTGGGGAGCACCGCCATCACCTTGGAGAGCACGCGCTCGGCCGCCTTCGCGAGCCGCTCGTCGCCGAACGCGCCCGTCACGCGCGCGCCGAGCACCAGCGCCTCGACCTCCTCCTCGTCGAACATCAGCGGGGGCAGGTCGTAGCCGGCGCGCAGCGTGTAGCCCACGCCGGCCTCCCCTTCGATCGGCGTGCCGGTCGAGGCGAGGTCCCGGATGTCCCGGTAGATCGTGCGCTCGGACACCTCGAGCTGCTCCGCCAGCCAGCGCGCGGTGACCGCTCGCCTGCGGCGGCGCAGGAGCTGTATGATCTGGAAGAGACGGTCGGCGCGTCGCACAGCGGACCGAGGATAGCCGACGCGCCGATGCGGCGCCTTTCTCGCTGGAGCTCCGGTGACTCGAACTCTCTCGATGGCAGCCTTCGCGCTCTTCTCCACCCTCTTCTGCGCCATCGCGCCGACCCAGGCCCACGCGCAGCTGGTCCTCTGGATGGACGCCCGACCCGCTCACGTCGAGGCGCTCGAGGACGAGCTGGCGGGCGCGGGCTTCGACGTCGCGCAGGTCCTGCCGCCCAAGGCGACGACGCCCGAGGCGCGGCGCGAGGAGGCGCGCCGGCTCGCTCGCGCCACCCGCGCCGAGATCGCGCTCTGGCAGGAGCCCGATGGCGCGCTCCACGCCGTCGGGCCCCACGGCGCCCGCGCGGACGCCCCGATGCCGATCCACGCCGACGCGCGCGTCGCCGCGATCGTCGCGGCCCGACTGGTCGACGTGGTCTCCGCGGGCGCGCATCGGGGGCACGCGCTCGGCGAGCCGCGCCTGACGCCCCCGCCGCCCGAGCCGCGCGAGGTGCCCCTCGGCCGCGGCCCGCTCAGCGGCCCCTTCTTCGAGCTGGGCTGGTCGAGCGCGCTCATGGCGCACATGGGCTTGCTCGGCGCGGGCTTCTTCCCTCACGAGCACGTCCGGCTCGACGCGCGGATCCGCGGCGGCGCGGTCTTCACGCCCATCTCGCGGGGGGCCTTCATGTCGACCGGAGGCGTGTCCTACGCCGCCGACCGTCGTCAGGGCCGCTTCGAATTCGGGGTCGAGGGCGGCTATGGATTCCTCGGGGCCGACAACGACGCCGAAGGCCACCACATGGGCGTGCTCGGCGCCTCGTTCGGCTTCTCGTTCACCACCCGGCAGATCGAGCTGAGCGTGCGCTTCACCGCCTACCTCGGCAGCGACGGCGATCTCACCGTCCCGTTCGGGCTCGGCGACCTCGTGGTCCGCGTGTTCCCCTGATCGCGGATCAGAGGAAGCGCTTCAGCCAGGTCTTCCGCAGCACCCACACGAGGAGCATGGTGGCCGGGAAGGCCAGCGCGACGCGGAGCCAGCGCACGTCGTTCACCTCGACGAGGCACATCGCGGGCTTGACGATCCAGCCGTAGACGGCGGGGTGCAGGATGTACACGCCGAGCATCAGCGGGGTGAGCCGCCTGGTGTACGGGTCGGCCCGGTTGGGCAGCCAGGTCGCGAGCGCGAGCAGCCCGAAGCCCCCGGCGTGCCGGAAGGCGTAGACGCCGCTCCCCTCGTCGAGGCCCCACGCGATCACGCCGAGGCCGACGAACGCGAGCAAGAGGGTCGCGAGCAGCAGCCGCAGGCGCGGGAGCGAGCGCTCGAACGCCAGCGCGCGGCCGAGCACGAAGCCGAGCGGGATGGCCGGGAGGCTGAAGATCCACTGCGCGTACGGCCACTCGCTCACCCCGAACGCGGGCGCGAGCAGGACGGCGAGGCCCGCGAGGCCGAGCGCGACCACGGGCGCGACCTTGGACGTGCCGACCGCCCGGTGCGCGGCGTGCGCCGCCAGCCCCGCCACGAGGATGAAGGGCAGGAACCAGAGGTGGATGCGAGGCCCGTAGAAGAGCATCGACGGCTCGAGCCAGCCGAAGGGCGGGAGGCCGCTCATCCAGCACGAGAGCGCGCGCAGCCCGACGAAGACCACGGCCCAGAACGCCCAGGGGAGAAGGATCCGGGGGATCCGCCGCTCCAGGAAGCGCGCCGTGCTCGGCGCCTGCGGCTTCGACACCCCGAGCGCGACGGACAGGAGCAGGAACAGCGGGAGACCCCAGCCGAAGAACGCGTGGTCCCCGGTGAAGTGCATGAACACCGTGTCCAGCGCGGCCACCACGCGCAGCCGATCCCAGCTCTCGAGGTGGAGCCGAGACGACGTCGACGGTGACGCTGAAGCGCGGAGGGTGGCGGCGAGGGCCCGCATGGAAGCGCGAGGTTGACACGTTTCTCCCGCGAGGCGAGCCGCGCGCAGAATCGCCATCGAGTGCACTGAACGGTTGACCTCGGGCGCTTCAGGCGTCACACGGAAGGGTCCGCGCCCTCGACACGACGTTCGAGGTGCGTCGACCGGCGCCCGTCACGGTGACGCGCCGCCTTTCGGCTTCGCGCCGATGAGAAACGAGGAAATCGAAACTTGCACCCGAACAACCGATCCCGAGCCGTCCGAGGCGACCAGTGAGCCGCGGCTACAATTCGAACAAGCGCCAGCGTGAGAACGAGAAGGCGAAGAAGAAGCGCGACAAGGCGATGCGTCGCCAGATGAAGCGCCACGACGGCCCCGCCGAGCTGGACGTCGTCGATCGCGAAGAGCTGATCGCGACGACGAGCCCGAGCGTCGAAGAGCTGATGGAGCAGATGGAGGCCCCCCGGAACACCGGCGGCGGCAACGCCATCCCGGCTCGTCTCTTCGTGGGTGGGCTCAGCTATGACACCACGGCGCAGACGTTGAAGAGCGCCTTCGAGGAGTTCGGCGAGGTCGCCGACGCCGTCGTCGTGACCGACCGCGGCACGGGCAACTCGCGAGGCTTCGGCTTCGTGACGATGGCCAACCGGCGCGACGCGCCGAAGGCGATCGACGGCCTGACCGACAGCGAGCTCGACGGCCGTCGCATCTTCGTGAACACGGCCACCGAGCGCTGAGGCGCGGGGGCGAGGCGACCAGGGCATGGAGGCGAAGACGCTTCTGCCCCTGGTCTTCCTCCTGAGCGCCTGCCACACGAGCGCGCCCACGGACGCTTCGGCTCCACGCGACGCGCGCGCCGATGCGGCGGCGACCGACTCCGGTCCGCCGCCGTTTTCGCTCGTCTTCCACGACGGGCGAAGCAACCGTCTCGACGCCGACGATCGACTGCCGGTCGACGTCGGCTGTCAGGGCGGCTCCCACGTCTTCGTGGGCGTGACCGTCGAGGACGCGCTGCGCGCGCCGACCCGCGTGGGGCTCTCGTTCCGCCTCGAGGGCGAGCCGCCCGGACCGCTCCTGGAGCTCGTGCCCGAGGAGCGCCGCCCGGGCCGGTGGGAGCTGCGCGACGTGATGCTGGTCTTCTCGGACGTCCGCGAGGAGATCGAAGGCTCGCGGCCGGCGCAGCTCACGGCGCGGGTCACGCTCGTCGGCGGAGAGGCCGTCGACCGCTCGGTCGCGCTCCGCGCCGTGCCAGGCGACGTGTGCGCGACGCCCTGCCGTTACGAGGACTTCCCCGGCGAGGCGCAGATCACCGAGGTCACGCCTCCCGACGCCGTGGGTTGCGCGCGCGAGGCGCACGGCGTGGCGTTCGACTTCGAGGGCGACGACGGCGCCGCCGCGAGCGCGTCCGCGTCCGTGTGGCTCGCCCCCGACTGCCGGCCGGAGCTGGGCGTGGTCGAAGGGGGCCGCGTGCGCGCGCTGCGGCGGCAGCTCGTCTCGGGGGCGTGCACGCCGACCCTCTGGTCGCTCGTGCTCGACGACGGCGCGTGCGGGGCGTGTCCGTGACGGGCTCCCGCGCCGCTCCGTTCAGATCGGAACCCAGCCGAGATAGGGGCCGCCGTAGCGGGTGTCGATCAGGTGCTCGAGGAGCGTGAGGTCCGTCGCGCCGCAGCCGCAGCGCGCGAGCGCGGCCCGCACCCCCTCCCGGGTGGTCCGCGAGCGGGTCGCCACGTCGTCGTCGGCGGCGACGGCCTCCGCGGCCGGCCGGCAGCTCGCGACCAGGGGCGCCATGGCCGCACGCCAGGCCTCGAGGCGATCGCCCGAGCGCATCTGGCGCGACACGACGTCGGCCGCCTCCGGGCGCGGCGGCGAGGGCGGGTCGAGGGGGCGGTAGACCACGCGGCGGAGCTGGATGAACGACGGCAGCGCGTCGAGCGCGAAGCGCGCGTCCTCGTCGCTCACGGTGGGCGGCGCGACCACGTAGGCGACCACGGCGCGCCCGAGATCGGCGGCCTCGAAGGAGGCGCGGAGCGAGTCGACGTCGGTGCCCACGAAGATCGGCCCGCCCTCGTCGATCGTGCGACCGTCGGCGACCTCGGGCCAGGCGATCGGGTCGCCGGCCACCGCGTCGAAGTCCAGCCCGACCGGGGCCTGCTCGAAGCGACGGGCCATCGACGCGAGGCGCGCGCGGCAGCTCCGGTCGATCTGATCGGGACGCCAGTCGTGCGCCTCCGGCCCCGGCATGCGGCCCGCGATGCGCTCGACGTGCGTGCGACGCCAGTGGCCCACCCGTCCGATCTCGGCGCCACCCTCGCCGCGCGACGCGACCCAGAGGGCGCTGGTCCCGTCGTGCTCGACCAGCAGCCCGTCCGCGACCCGCACGCGGAAGCGCTGGGTCAACTCTCCCCCCGCGAGCAGCCCCTCGCCCACCTCGGTCGCGGCGAGCACGCCCGTGACCTCGATGGTGGCCACGCCGCCGTCGATCTCCGAGATGCGCGCCGTCCGGCCGATCTCCACGGGCCCCGTCGGCAGCTCACGACGGATGGGCGTCATCTCCCACGGGTCGCCCACGCCGACCGGGTCGTAGGGGAAGGTCGGGCCGTCGGCCCAGGTGCGGGCCAGATCCGCCGCCGTCTCGACGTCGGCCGCGATCGGCTCCCGCACCAGCTGGTGCTGCGCGCCGAGGGCGAAGGTCACCTCGACGGCGCCGGGCACGTCGACGCGCGAGCCGCCCTCCCCGGCCAGCTTCACGTCGGCGTACTCCACGCGCAGGGCGTGCGCGGCGCCGTCCTCGGCGGCCCCCGGCTCCACCGCTTCCCGCACGAAGAGCGTGGCGGGCGCGCTGATCGTGCGGCCCGGCGCGTCCCCAGGGACCTCGCGCACGATGGCGTGGTAGCGGATGCGCGCGTTGACGGTGGGGGTGTGTCGAAGGAGCACCTCCCCCTCCCCCGGCGCGCGCGGGCCCGTGCCTCCGCCGCAGGAGGGAAGGATCGCGAGGAGGCCGAGGAAGATGAACCGGAGGTGAGTGTCGAGGTGCCGCACGCTCCGCGAATATCGTCTGGCCTCCGAGAAGGCAAGACGCGGAACTTTTCCCGACGCCGCGCGTCCTCCTTCCCTGCATGGCCGCTTTTCGGGGAAATGGTTTGGCTCCAAGGTTCGTTCGACCGGTGCACGTCCAAGGACCATCATGAGTGAACGCACCGGGATCCGACCGAGCCTCTGGCTCCTCAGCGCGGTCTTTCTGCTGGGCGCGGGGCTCACGGTGTGGGTGGTGCTCGACGGCGCGTCCGCCCGGCGCGCGGCGGCCGAGCGCGCCCGGATCGACGAGGACGCGGAGCGGCGCGCGGAGCGGCTCCGGGCCGACCGAGATCGAGCCCGGGCCGGCGGCTCCCCGAGCTCCGGCGGCAGCTACACCCACCACGACTGGGGGCGCGAGACCGATCTCCAGCGCCAGATGGCCCTGGACCTGCCGGGCCCGAGCTTCTGGCAAGACGGGGCGACCGAGCGCGGGCGCGACCCGCAGCTCTTCGCGATGTGGCGCTCGTTCGCCGCGATGGCGCAGGACGGCGAGCCCCCGCTGCCCTTCGAGCCCACCGCGCATCGCGCGCAGATGATCGACGCGGAGGGCGACGTGAACGCGGCGCCCGAGAGCTGCCAGGTGCGCGTGCTCCCCGTCGCCGCCGGCTCCTTCAACTGCGTGGTCCGCGTGGTGTGCGACGGCGCGGTGCTCTATCCGAACGAGCGCCAGACGGCGGGCTACGTGCCCTGCGAGCTGGACGAGCGCGGCCGGCCGGTGCGCGCGGTCGACGACGGCCAATCCGACCACGACGGGGATCCGCTGGTCGACATGGATCTCCAGAACGGCACGATCACCGTCGAGGACTTCGCGCCCGACGGCCAGCGCCGCTACCGCGCGACGCTCCGAATCCACAGCTGAGCGGCCACGCGAGGGCGAACAGTCCCCACGCAGACGAGGGAGAGCCCGGCGCCGCGGCGCAGCCGCCTCTCGCGACGGGCGCGCGCGGGGGCTCGGCCTCGACTGGATCGGTGGGTGACGCGTCCGTCTCCACGAGCGCCTCGACGGGCGCCTCGACCATGCGCGGCTCCGAGAACCAGTCCGCGGGCGGCCGCGACCCCGCCATCACGCCGAGCGAGGGAAGATCCTCGAGGAGCGCCTCTCCCGGCCAGATCGGCGGCCCGTCCGGATCGGCGCCCGTCGCCCACGCCTCGCTGACCCGCGACTGCTCGCGCACACCGCCGCAGCGCTCGTCGGAGTGGCTCACCGTGAAGGACGACCGAAAGACGTCGTGACTCCGAGAGACCTGCCACGCGAGCGGCCAACCCACGCGCAGCCGCTCCGACGCGACCCGCAGCCGGAGATCGTCGTCGAGGTCGGACCCGTAGCGGTGTCGGATCCGGGTCAGGGTCCAGTGACGCATCCTCCGCCAGGACCCCCGGTCCTCCTCGCTCGTGACCCGCCCCAGCCCCATCGCCCAGAGCGTGCCGTAGGGGATCCCGCCGCCGAGGCCGCGCACGTCCTCGGTGATCGTCGCGCCGGGGTGTCGCCGGAACTGCACCTCCAGGAGCCCCTCGTAGAGACGCTCGAGCCCCCCCGCGTACTCGCGTCGGAGCGCGAGCCCGGTCGGCGCGATCAGGGCCGGGCGGTTGGCGACCTCGTAGCGCCCCGCGTCCGAGAGCACATACAGCAACAGCTCCTGCTCTCCGGGGCTGTTGAGGGTGCCGAGCCGCACGGGGACGACGAGCTCCTCCGACTCGAGCTCGATCTGGACGGGTGAGAGCACCATTTGGCCGTCCACGCGCTCGGCGCGCGCCGGGTCGACCTGGAGCAGCAAGAAACGATGCCCCGTCTCGATGTAGGCGCGGAGCGCCGAGCGCGCCTCGTCCGGGAGCGCGAGCCCCCGCCCCCGCAAGAAGTCGAGGAGCCCCACCGACTCCGAGGCGCTCAGCACGGTGACGTCGTACGCGTCCGTCTCCCACTCGTCCTCGATCTCGACGGGCGGCAGCTCCATCGGCGCGACGCCGGTTCGACCCGCGCCGCCGAGCAGCCCCCGCCCGCGGCGACGCATGTTCGGATCACATCGACCGAAGTCGTGCACGAGACGCGGCGAGGTCGCGCGGTCGACGCGCCGGAAGTGCTCGCCCGAGACGGTGCGCACCTGGCGGCGCGAGATGGCGCTGGGTACGGGCACGACGATCGAGAGCGCCGCCTCCGGCCCCTCGTATTGCGCCTCGATGGTCATGATGGTGCGCGTGCCGCGCCGCACGAGGAAGACCGCCGTCGCCGGGTTGTAGGCCGGGGCGTCCGTCACGGACGACGGCGGCGGTATGTACATGCACGACGCGCGCGCGGCGGAGGGAGGCGCGAGCAGCGCGAGGAGCAAGGCGGCGAGCTGGCTGGCGAGGGCGAGACGAGTCATGCACGCGTGTGCCCACGGGGCGGCGAACCGTGACCGTCGACCGCGGCGAGCCATCGAAAGACGGGGGGCGAAGTTCCCCGACGGGCTGCTACTATGAGCGCCGGGCCGAGGCGCCCGAGACGATGACTTCGATGGCTTCCACGGACGACCAGGCGCTTCAGTCGCTCGGGCCGCAGCTCCCCTACGCCATGGGGCGCTTCACGCTCTGCAAGGAGATCGGCGCGGGCGGCATGGCCACGGTCTACCTGGGCAAGATGCGCCTGGCCGCCGGCCTCGACCGCATGGTCGCGCTGAAGACCATCCACAGCCACCTCGCGAAGGAGCAGACCTTCGTCGACATGTTCCTCGACGAGGCCAAGATCGCCTCGCACATCAGCCACCCCAACGTCTGCAGCGTCTACGACTTCGGCTCCGTCGGCGGCATCTACTACATGGCGATGGAGTACCTCTCCGGGGTGCCCCTGTTCGACTTCGTCAACGCCATCGCCGAGTCGGACAACGAGGACCTGAAAGAGGCGCTGCCCTTCATCGCGGCCCGCATCATCGCCGACGCCTGCGAGGGGCTGCACGCCGCGCACACGCTCACGGGCCAGGACGGCGGCCAGCTCCAGGTCGTGCACCGCGACGTCTCGCCGCAGAACCTCTTCGTGACCTACGACGGCGCCACCAAGGTCGTCGACTTCGGCTGCGCGAAGGCCCTCGAGCGCGTCACGCAGACGAACACCGGCGTGATGAAGGGCAAGGTCTCCTACGCCGCGCCCGAGCAGCTCCAGGGCGAAGAGCTCGACGCGCGCGTGGACGTGTTCGCGCTCGGGGTGTGTCTCTGGGAGTGCCTGACGCTCCAGCAGCTCTTCCGGCGCGACACCGCCATCAAGACCGCGATGGCCGTGCTCGAGGAGGACATCCCCCGGGCGACGACGGTGGCGAGCTGGGTGCCGGAGCAGCTCGCGGACATCGCGGAGAAGGCGCTGCAGCGCAACCCGGACGACCGGTTCCAGTCCGCGCGCGCCATGGGCAAGGCGCTCCGCTCGTTCATCGCCCGCTCGGGGGCCGCGTTCGAGGCGGCCGAGATCGCCGAGTGGATGCGCTTCCTCTTCAACGAGCGCCGCAAGCGGGACATCTCGCAGCTCAGCGAGGTCGAGGCGCTCCAGGCGTCGGCGATCGCCGCGCTGCCGTCGGTGGCGCGGAACGCCGAGGACGACGAGGAGGAGAGTCAGGCGGCGCTCGCGGACGCGCCCACCAAGCTGGCCAAGACGACCTCGAGCACGAGCGCGCGCACGCAGCTGCGGCTCGACGAGGACGAAGAGCCGGTGGTGCTGCCGACCCGCACGGGCAAGTGGGTGTGGACGGCGCTGATCCTCCTGCTGATCGCGGGCGGGGCCGGCTACGGGTACTGGCGCTACCAGCCGCAGGTGAACGCCTGGCTGGGCATCGAGGCGGCGCCCGAGGCGGAGCCCGAGGAAGAGGTGCCCCAGCTCGCCGTCGCGATCGAGACCGAGCCGGACGAGGCCGTCACCGAGGAGGCGCGCGCCGAGCACGAGCGGGTCGAGGCGGAGCAGGCCGCGGAGATGCAACCCGAGGGCGAGGCGCAGGCCGAAGGAGAGGCCGAGGAGGCGGCCGCGGGCGAGGAGGCGGGCGAGGAGGCGGAGGCCGAAGAAGCGCCCACGGAGCCGGCCGCTACGCCGGAGCCACCGAGGCAAGAACGGCGAGCGAGCACGCGGCGGAGTGCGCGAGGCCAGGCGGCCGAGGCGCCCAGCACCACGCAGGCGTCGTCGGGTGACGAACGCGCGCCCGTGCGCCCCTCCACCACGCTCGACTTCTCGCAGGGCCCCGTGCTCATCCGCACTCAGGGCGGCTGGGCCACCGTCATGCACGGCAGCCGCAACCTCGGACGGACGCCGCTCCGCGTGCAGCTCCCGGTCGGCCCACAGCAGCTGCGGCTGCTGCCCAGCGGGCGCGAGCCCGGGCGCTCCATCACGGTGACCGTCGAGTGGGGCTCGCTCACGACGATCAACGTCACGCTCCGGACCGCGCCCGCCGCAGGTAGTGGGCCCGCCGCAGGCAGCGAGACGCCCGGGAGCACCGAGGGGTGGGACAACCCGTATTGACACGGCGGCTCCTGGTCACGCTCTGCCTAGCGGGAGGCCTGGTGGGCTGCGAGGCCGTGTCCCCGCCCGACGACGGCGGCCCCGGCGAGGGTGACGCGTCGTCGGACGCGGGAGGCTGGACGGACGCCGGGGTCGACGGCGGGCTCGCGCCGGACGGCGGCCTGGACGGCGGCGCAGAAGACGCCTCCGTGCCCGACGCGGGGCCGCCGCCTCCGCCGCCCCCCGCCAGCGTCTTCTTCGTGGGCAACTCCTTCACCTTCGGCGGCCCCGTGCCTGCGCTCGTGGAGGACCTGGCGATCTACGCGGGCTTCCCGCCCCCCGACGTCGAGTACCGCGCCATCGGCGGGCAGACCCTGCAAGGGCACCGCGCGGACGACGGGGCGGACGGCGCTCCGGCGCGGGTGGCCGAGGGCTGGGACGCGGTCGTCCTCCAAGAGCACAGCGTTCGCCCGACCGACTCCGTCGGCCCGGCCGCCCGGTTCTACGAGGACGCGACCTGGTTCTACGACCTCGCCAAGGGCGCCAACCCGAACGCCGAGGTCGTCCTGTACGAGACCTGGGCGCGTCGCTTCAACCACTCGCTCTACCCGGACACTTTTTCGGATCCGGCGGACATGCAGGCGCAGCTTCGATTTCACTACTACTACGCCGCGGAGGAGCACGTCCCCGCGAACACGACGAGCGACGCGCCGCTGTCCATCCGGGTCGCGCCCGCGGGTGACGCGTGGGAGCTCCAGCTGGTGGGCGGGGAGCCGCCTCGCCTCCACGGCGGCGACGACTACCACGCCGGCCCCGCCGGGCAGTACCTCAACGCGCTCGTCCTCTACGGCACGCTCTTCCGTCGGAGGACGGCCGGGCTGATCCCCCTCGGCGGGCTCGACGCCGACACCGCGACGAGGCTCCAGAGGAGCGCCGACGACGTCACCGGCGAGGAGGGCTTCGGCGTGCTCGGGATGACGGCGCCGCTCCCGCTCGCGGCCGGCGACGCCGTCACGGTCGACGTGGGCCCGCTCGTCGCGTCCGGCTGGACCGCGCTGACCGCCGACGCGCTCACCGCCCCCGACATCCAGAGCGACGGCGGCGCAGCCACCCGCGCGCACGTCACGAGCTGGGGATTCTCGGGCGTCCAGGAAGGTGGCCACGCCGACAACGTCCTCGGTTGGCCCGGCGACGTGAGCCGCGACACCCTCTGGGTCGGCTCCTTCGACGGCCACGCGGCCGCGCTCGACCTCGAGGCGCGGCTCGTGGTGCGCGGCCTCCCCGCGGGCGCGTACCGCCTGGAGCTGTTCGCGTCACGCGCCGGCGACGACTCCGGGCGCGGGCGGCTGACGCGCTATCGCGTCGACGAGCGCTTCGTGGACCTCGAGGTCGCCGACAACCGCGGCACGGTGGCGCGCCTGGAGGACGTGCGCCCCGACGCGCGCGGCGAGCTCGTGGTGCGGATCGGCGTGAGCCCCGACGGCGCGGCCCGCTTCGCGTACGCCGGCGTCCTGCGAGTCGTCCGCACCGGCGACTGAGTGAGCCTCACGCACGGTGATGCGA
Source organism: Sandaracinaceae bacterium (assembly GCA_040218145.1). GTDB lineage: Bacteria > Myxococcota_A > Polyangia > Polyangiales > Sandaracinaceae > JAVJQK01. Next base: position 98,336 of record JAVJQK010000070.1, read on the forward strand.
ACGCTTCACGGTCACGGGCAACGCGCTGCACGCGCGCCGCGACACGCGCCGATGAGGACATGCGGCACGGCGCCTGCACATCACCGCCCCATGCTCCGACCCGCGACCCCACTGCAACGCCTCTGGCTGCGGACGCTGCACCGCTTCGGCCGGCTGCTGATGCGCACCGTCTACCGCCTGCGGACCCGCGGCTTCGAGGACCTGCCCGACGGCGCCGCGGTGCTCGTCAGCAACCACGTCTCCTTCATCGACTTCATGTTCGTCGGCGTCGCGCTCCCGGAGGTGCCGCGCTACGTGATGCACCACCACCACTGGCGCTACGCGCCGCTGCGCTTGTTCTTCCGATCCGCGCGGGTGATCCCCATCGCGCCGCGCAAGGAGAGCCCGGAGCTGCTCGCGCGTGCGATGGAGGCGATCGACGCGGCCCTGGCCCGTGGCGAGAAGGTGCTGATCTGGCCCGAAGGAGGCATGACGCCGGACGGGGAGATCCGCGCGTTTCGCCCCGGCGTCGAGCGCATCGTCGCGCGCCGAGAGGTGCCGGTGATCCCCATCGCCATCCGCGGCGCGTGGCAGAGCGCGCTCAGTCGCAACGGGGGCGAGCCCCTGACCAAGCTCCCGCGCCGCGTGCGCCTCCCGATCGAGCTCGTCGCCGACCCGCCCGTCCCCGCCCCGCTCGTCGATGCGAGCCGCCTGCGCGCGCGCATCGCCGTCCTCCGCGGCGCGATGCGCTGAGAGTCTCGACGGGCCCGTCCTCACCCCCTGACTTGCCCGTCCCCCGGGGGTGCGCACCTGCCGCGCATGGCCCGGTACGTCGACGAGATCATGAACCCCGAGCTGTTCTTCCTGCGCCCGCAGGACACCGTGGGCACCGCGCTCCTCGGCATCCTGTCCCTGGGCATCACCGCCGCGCCGGTGGTCGATCCGCAGCGTCGCCCCGCGGGCGTCGTCTCGCTCCGCGATCTCGTGAGCGCGACGGGCGGCAACACGGTGGGCGAGCGCATGACGGCGCCGGCGGTCACCGTGGCGCGGAGCGCGGAGATCCGCGACGCCGGCCGGACCCTCGCCGAGCGCGACGTGCACCGCCTCATCGTGGTGGACGACGAGGACCGAGCGGTGGGCGTGGTGTCCAGCCTCGACCTCGTGCGCGCCCTGCTCGAGCTCCCGGTGACGCACCCGGCCACCTTCCCCCACCAGGACGCGGCCGGGGTGAGCTGGTCGGACCCCTTCGTGCTCGACGCCGATCAGATCCCGAGCGCGCCGGCGGGCCCCGGGCTCTTCGTCCTCATGCACGACGAGCTCAACCGGGTGGTCGTCCCGCTCTGGGCCGAGGCCTCCGAGGACGTCCGCGCGCGCCTGCTCGAGCTGACCCAGGCCCCTCATCTGCAAGACGTGTGGCTCCGGCGCATCCTCGAGCACGACGTGCAGCACCTCCGCGTGCGCGTCGCCTCCGTGCTGGACGAGGGCCTCCGGCACGCGTCGCTCGACTACGCGCGCACCCAGGTCGCCGCCGCGTCTCAGCCCGCGGGCGCGCGCACCTGACGCACGCGCTCAGGCGAGCGGACGGATCGAGAGCTCCGCGCGCACCTCGGCCAGCGGACGCTCGAGGTGCCGCTCCCAGTGGACGGCGAGCAGCGGCGCGGCCTCGACCCCGCAGCGATGAGCGCGCAGCACGTCGTGTCGGAGCACGTCCCAGCGCCCCTCGAGCACCATGTGCTTCAGCGCGCCGAGCACCACGATCGCGACCGACGCCGGCAGCCCCGTCTGCGCGAGCGAGAACGCGTGCACCAGCACCTCCTCGTGCCCTCGCGTGCCCACGCCGATCAGCACGTGCCAGAGATCGTGGCTCTGCCGGATGCGGTGCATGAGGAACGCGCAGCGCTCGTCCTCCGTGTACGGCGTGGGCTGCTTGGTCAGCTTCGGATCGAGCCCGTGGTCATCGAGGAAGCGCACCCACTCCCGCCCGAGCGTGCCGTCCGCGTACTGGCGCAGCGGCTCGAGCGGCACGTCGGACAGGTGCGGCCGCTCCGCGAGGAGCGCCCTGCCCTCCTCGGTGTCGAACACCCCCTCGCGCACCAGATGACGCAGCTGCGCCTGCGCCGTGATCTCCTCGACCGTGATGATGTCGAGCGTCTGATTCGAGTCCGACAGCACCCGCGCCGTACACGCGAGCACCGTCTTCGCCCGCTCCTTGTCGAGAGGCGTCCAGTGCAGTGGGACCGCGCGACCGAGAGGAGAGAGCTGCATGCGTCGAGGATAGCGCAGCGCCGCGCAGCCGGCTGACTCGACCCGAGGATGACAAAAACAATCGTGGTTGCCTAGACTGGTTTTCGGGCGTTCGAGCCTCACCCTCTCGCGTCCAGAGGGAGGTGACGATGGGTGACTTCGGGATCCTGTTCTGTCGGCCGGGGCCGGGCAGCACGATGGAAGACGACTTCGCGCTCGAGGCGGACGTGGTCGATGCGCTGGACTTCGAGACGCACGTGATCGACGCGGACTTCGTGGTGGACGGGGAGCCGGAGCACGCGGTGGCGCGGCTCCCGCTGGACGCAGGCGCCCTCTTGTACCGGGGGCCGATCCTGAGCGCGGAGGAATACGAGGCGCTCTCGGACGCGCTCGCGGAGCGGGGCGCGACGCTGGTGACGGAGCCGTCCGCCTATGAGCACGCCCTCTATGTGCCCGAACACCACGAGGACATCGCCGACCTCAGCGCGCCGACGCGGTGGACGTACGGCGAGGACATCGACGAGGCGTGGGAGGCGGCGAAGGAGCTGGGGGACGGGCCGTGGCTCCTCAAGGATCACGTCAAGAGCGCGAAGGAGCACTGGCTGGAGGCGTGCTTCGTCGCCGCGGGCGCAACGCGTGGGGAGTTCGGTGAGGTGGCCGAGGCGCTGCTCGGGTATCGCGGGGAGCGCTTCGAGCGCGGCTTCGTCATCCGAGGGTTTCTCGAGCTCGCCGCGAGCAGCGTGCGCACGCAGGAGCGGCGCATCCCCGATGAGCACCGCCTGTTCTTCTGGGAGGGTGAGCTGATCGCTCACGCCCCGTACCACCCCATCGGCGCCCCGCTCACGAACACCGCGCCCTTCCACATCCTGGGCGGCCGCATCGACTCGCCTTTCTTCACCGCCGACGTCGCGTTCCTGCTGGACGGCGGCTGGGTCGTCGTCGAGATCAACGACGGGGGCGTCTCCGCCCTCCCCGAGGACCTTCACCCGAGACACCTGTATGAACGCATACGTGGGTGACACCTCCCGGCCACGCCCGAGAATCCCGCGCCGAGGGTGGCCGAGCGCGAGGGGCCGGTCGGGTGGCGGTGACGGCGGTCGGGCCGCATACTCGCGCGCTTCGAGGGGGTCCGATGGAGCTCACGTCTCAGCTGCTGCCCAGCTTCCTGGTCGTACTGGTCACGGCCGCGTTCTTCGTCGCGGAGCGCGTGTGGCCCGGCCGGCCGCTGCCGCACCGCGCGGGGTGGCACCTGCGCGCGCTCTTCTTGAACGGCGTGCAGGTGGCCATGCTCGGGGTGGCCGGGCTCACCTGGAACCTCTGGTTTCGGGAGTACACCTGGTTCTCCCTCGGAGACTGGGCGCCGGCGCCGCTCCAGGGCTTCGTCTACTGGTTCGCGCTGACCTTCGTCTTCTACTGGTGGCACCGGCTGCGCCACGCGAACGGCTTCTGGGGGGTCTTCCATCAGATCCACCACAGCCCGTCGCGCATCGAGGTCCTGACCTCGTTTTACAAGCACCCGATCGAGATCGCGGTCAATTCGATCCTGGGGAGCTTCTTCCTCTACGTGCTCGCCGGCGCGTCCGCGGAGACGGGCGCCTGGTACGCCTTGTTCGCGGCGACGGGCGAGTACTTCTATCACGCCAACCTGAAGAGCCCGCGCTGGCTGCGCTACTTCATGCAGACCCCGGAGCTGCACTCGGTGCACCACCAGCTCGACCTGCACGACGGAAATTTCGGCGACATCACACTCTGGGATCGCCTCTTCGGGACGTATCGAGACACCACCGAATTCGTGGACGCGTGCGGCTTCCCCGGAGAGTCCGAGCGCGAATTGGGGAAGATGCTCCTCTTCGTCGACGTCTACGAGTCGGACCGGAAGGAGTGAGATGGACGAGTTCGAGGAGAAGGTTGCGACGGGCGAAGGGGCGATCCTCTTCCGGGACAAGGTGCCGATCCCACGCTTCATGTTGGCGCTCTTCCTGCTCGCGCCGCTGATGATCTTCGGGATGCTCGCGTTCGTCGCCAGCTTCCCACCGACGCAGGCCGCGCTCATCGCGTTCGTCATGGGGGCGGTCGCGCTCCTCGGAAACCTGGCGCTGATGGGCCTGCGCGTCGTCGTGAGCGACGGCGGGATCGACGTGCACGTGGGGATGCGCAAGTTCCACTACGACTTCGCCGACATCACCCGGGTCGAGGCCGCGACCTACCGCGTCCGCGACTACCCCCTGGGACGCGGCTCGGTGAAGACGGGCATGAAGGGCAAGGCCTTCGTGGGGGCGCTCTCCGTCAAGGACGGCGTCGCGCTCACGCTGCGCTCGGGCCGGGTCGCGCTCATCACCTCCAACGACCCGGAGGGTCTCGAGCGCGCCGTGCGAGCTCGCGTCTCCGACCCCACCCGCGTGCGGGTCGATGGCGTGGAGGCGGGCGAGGAGCACGTCGTCGAGGCCGCGGGTCCCGAGGTCTCGGACCAGCGCCGCGTGAGATAGAAACCGGAGCCGAGGAAACCTCGCGCCGCCGTCACCGATGAGGCGGCATGATGGTGACCCACGACAATCCGCCGACGCCCCCCTGCGATTGCTACCGCTGCGAGTGGGACCGAGAACGCGCCGCGCGCAGACGCGCCGGGCTGGACGAGTGGCCGAACCGACCGCGCTACACGTCGGAGATGCTGCTCGAGTGCCCGCGCTTCCGGCGGATCGGTCCTGCCCATTGTTACGGCCGCGAGGAGCGCGACTGGTGGGCGCAGCACGGCCCACACGCCGTCACCTGGATGCGGGAGCTCATCCACGCGGAGCTCGACGACGACCTCCATCGGTCCAGGTACGGCGCCTGGTCCCTCCTGAGCATCCCGGCCCAGCGCGCGTATGGGATCGTGCCCGGGGAGCGGGCGAAGCCCCCGTTCCGCTGGGACGGCGTCGACGCCTACGAGGTCCTCGTGGACGGGCAGGTCGCGGACGGCATGAGGGCCCCCTGGACCGCGGCCGGCGTGGCGCGCGACGTCGTCTCGTTGGCCGCCTACCTCACCCGGGTCGGCGTCATCCCCCCGACCACGGGGGAGGTGCTTCTGCTCGATCTCGCCGAGCGAGCCCCGCGCTGGATCGACTGGATCGACGGGAACGGCCCGCGCCCTCGACGAGGCTGAGGCGCCTGGGCCGAGCGCCCGAGATCATGCGTTTGCGCACCGACTCGGAGGCGGACGACCTTACATCTCCGGGAATGTCATTGACAGCCGCCCCGGTCGGACGCATTCGGTGCGATCGCTCGCGCACTGCGCGCGGGCACTGGAGGCTTGTGTTGCCCAGCTCGTTCCGGAACGTGTGGTTGTGTGGGTTCTTGGGAGCCATCGGACTGCTCACCGCCTGCGACGGCGGCGACTCCGAGGGCGACGCGGGCGGTGACGCCGCGACCGACGGGGGCGACGTGTGCGCGGGTCGGGAGACCTGCGACGCGGCCGGCTCGACGTGCGACGGCAGCGAGGTCGTGACCTGCGCGGCCGACGCCGACGGCTGCCTGGTCGAGACGCGCGAGGCCTGCGAGGGTTCGGAGACGTGCGCCGTGTCCGGCGGCGTGGCCGCCTGCGTGGACCCCTGCGAAGGCGTGCCCGCGGCCGAGCGCTGCGACGCCGCCTCCCGCGCCTGCGACGGCGACACCCTCGAGGTGTGCGCCATGAACGCCGAGGGCTGCTTCGTGCTCGAGATCACCGACTGCTCCGCCTCGCCGGACGGCGTGTGCGACGACGCGGGCGCCATGCCGATGTGTGTGCTGCCGGCCGACCCGTGCGCGGCCATCCCCGCGAGCGAGCGCTGTGACGTCGCCGGCACCTCCTGTGACGGCGAGAGCCTCGTGACCTGCGCCGCCGACTCGTTCGGCTGCCTCGTGGAGACGACCACCGACTGCACCGAGCGCGCGGACGGGTTCTGTGACGAGACCGCGAGCGAGCCGGCCTGCGCCGTCCCGGGCGACCCCTGCGCGGGGATCGTCCAGTGCGCCGCGCCGGACGCGACCTGCGCCGGCCCGTCCCTCGTCACCTGCGCGCCCGACGCCTTCGGTTGTCTCGTGGAGACGACCACCGACTGTGCGGCGATGCCCTTCGGCTTCTGCGAGGTCGACGCGGCCGGCGCCGACCGCTGCAGCACCGCGGCCAGCGACCCGTGCATGGGCGTGGTCCAGTGCGGCTCGAGCGAGTCCCGCGCCTGCGCCGACCGGAGCAACCTGAGCGTCTGCTCGGCGAACGCGTTCGGCTGCTACGTGGAGACCGCCACCGACTGCTCCTCGAGCGGCGAGGTGTGTGACGCGACCAGCGGCACCGCGATGTGCGCCGACCCGTGCACGCTCATCCCGACCTGCCCCGGCGAGAGCTACTGCGACGGCGCGACGGGCGAGCTGATCACCTGCACCGCGGACGCGGACGGCTGCTACGTCGAGTCCGCGCGCGCGGCCTGTGGCGCCCGCGAGGCCTGCACGGCCAGCGGCACCACGGCGTCCTGCATGGACACCATCTGTCCCCAGGCGGGCAGCGTGGTGCTCGACTGCGACAGCGGCACCGTCAGCGGCGACACCTCCCTGGGCTCGGCCGCGCTCACCGCCTACAGCTGCACCAGCCTGACGAGCTACGCGGGCAACGAGCAGATCTGGCGCTTCCGCAACAACCGCGGCAACCCCGTCGAAGTGCGCGTGGCGACCTCGGGCGCCAGCTCGAGCCGCGACTACGATCTGTTCGCGATCGACGCGGGAGACGAGTCCACGGCGTGCACCTCGACGTCGCTCACCTGCCTGGACTCCAGCCGCGCTGGCGGCGCGGCGGAGACGGTCGACTTCGCGGTCCAGCCCGGCGCGGCGGCCTACGTGTCGTTCGACCTCTACTCGACGCCGACGACGGACACGACCACGTACTCGCTCACCGTCTCCTGCGTGGACATCGTCTGCGGCAACGGGACGCGCGAGACGGGCGAGATGTGTGATGACGGCAACGTCGTCGACGGTGACGGCTGCTCGGCCGCCTGCACCGTCGAGATGGGCTACATCTGCTCGGGCACGCCGTCGGTGTGCACCGCCCCCGCGATGAACTCCACCTGCGGCGGCGCCACCGCGATCACCGGTGACACCACCCTGACCACGGAGCGGCTCGCGCTCGGCGGCCCGCGCCCGATGGGCACGGGGTGTGGTTCGAGCAGCGGCAACAACGCGCTCTACTACGCGGTGACCATCCCTGCCTTCACCCGCGTCGACGTGCAGACCACGCCGACGGCCGACATCGTCCTGCTGACCCAGGACGCGTGCGGCGCGGCCGCCTGCACCTTCCGCACGGACAGCTCCCCGGAGCGCGCGACGCTGACCAACGGCACCGGCTCCGCCGTCACCCGTGTCGTGGCGATCCACAACTACGGCTCGAGCGGCGCCAGCAGCACCTTCGACATCTCGTTCACCTACACCGTGGCGGCCTGCGGCAACGGCGTGGTCGACGCGGGCGAGACCTGTGACGACGGCAACACCGCGGACGCCGACGGGTGCTCCGCGACGTGCAGCACCGAGAGCGGCTACATCTGCTCCGGAGCCCCGTCGATGTGCGTGGCGTCGGCGCCGAACGCGACGTGCGCGGGCGCGACGGTGATCACCTCGGATCGCACCATCACCATGGAGCGCGTCGCGATCGGCGGCCCGCGTCCCATGGGCACGGGGTGCGGCACGAGCAGCGGCAACAGCGCGCTCTACTACGCGGTGACCATTCCTCCGGGCGCGACGATGGTCGCGCAGACTGCCCCCTCGTTCGACATCGTGCTGCTCGTGCAGAACGCGTGCGGCGACGGCGCGTGCACCCTCCGGACGGACCTGTCACCGGAGCGCGCCACGCTGACGAACTCCACCGCCGCGCCCGCCAGCCACATCGTGGCCGTGCACAACTACTCCTCGAGCGGCAACGGCACCTACGACATCTCGTTCGGCTTCGGGACGTGTGGCGACGGGGTGCTCGACTCCATCGAGCAGTGTGACGACGGCAACACGACGGCGTCGGATGGCTGCTCCGCGACCTGCACGGTCGAGAGCACCTACTCCTGCGCCGGATCGCCCTCCGTCTGCACCACCGCGACCTACAGCATCGCGCCGAGTCCGGCGATGTGCGTGGACGTCTCGACCGGCGCGCCGGTCGCCGGCGTCACCACGGACAACAGCGTCTCGACGCTGATCGCGCTGCCCTTCGCGTTCAGCTACTTCGGGCGCGCGATGACGCACTACTCGGTGTCGAGCAACGGCTTCGTGCAGCTCTGGGCCTCGGCCACGGGCAGCCCCTCGACGGCGAGCTCCAACACCGCGATGCCGAGCACCTCCACCCCCAACGGCGTGGTCGCCCCCTTCTGGGACGACCTGCGGCCCAACGCGGGTGCGAACGTGACCGCCGTCGTGACGGGCAGCCCCGGCAGCCAGCGGCTCGTGCTCCAGTGGACCGACTGGCGCGCGTCGTCGAGCGGCACCGAGTCGCTGACGTTCCAGCTCCACCTCACGGAGGGGACGAACGTCGTCGAGACCCACTACTGCGCGATGAACGCAGGCACCTCGGGCATGGTCCACACCGGCTCGAGCGCGACCATCGGGCTCGAGAACAGCTGGGGCACCGCAGCGGCGCAGCGATCCCACAACACCGCCTCGGCCGTGATGACGGGCAGCGCCTTCGTCTTCACGCCTCTCTGATCTCGCCGACATGACGCCCCAAGGGGTCGGAGGCCACACGGTCTCCGGCCCCTTCTTTCTTGGTGCTCGTGGCGCTCGCGCCCCCGGAATGGCCAGCATGCTATCTTGCGCGAGTGCTCGGGATGGACCGACAGGCGCTCGCGCTCCTCGCCGGCTGCTGCGTGAGCGCGCTCGTCAGCGCTTGCGGCGCCGCGGGGACGCAGGCCACGGTCGGCTTCCAGGGGGAACGCTGCTTCGAGGGCGAGTGGCGCGAGGAGAGCGCCGGCCGTAGGCAGCGTTTCGCGTTCGTCCTACGAGTGCGGGTCGACGGCGACCAAGCGTCGGGGCACTTCGACTGGCGGGTGATCGAGGTCTCCTCGCTGCCTCGCCTGCGTGGCCGCGTGGCCCGTGAGCTCATCGAGGGCACCCACGAAGACGGCCTCCTCTTGCTGCGGGGACTCCGCATCGACGACCCGCTGGAGGGCCGCATGATCCAGACCATGCAGGGCGCGCTGCACCTCTCCCATCGAGAGACGGGCTTCATGGGGGTGGACGACTACCGCCTCAGGATGTCGGGGGAGGGCGTCACCGGCGAGAGCCGCACGCACGAGAACGACTGGTCTGGCACGCTGAGCGGGCGGCGGGTGCCCTGCGGTTCATGACGCTCCCCGGAAGGCCGATGCTGCCGCCAATGATCTCAGACAGTTGCACTTGCACGGGCCATGTTCGCATGTGCTCGACGAGCCCCAATCGGCGTCTCTGCTAGACTCTGGACGTGCCTCCGCAGGTCACGGTCGAGGAGCTCGAAGCGGCCATGGCGGCCGCCGTCGACGAGGACGGGAACGACATCCGCCTCGCAGAGGCCGTCGCGCGCATGACGCCCGAGCAGTGCTCCGAGTCGGAGGAGAACCTGCGTCGCTGGGTCGAAGCGGCGCGGGCGAGCCTGAAGCGGGCCAAGGGCGTGACGCTCCCGACGCAGTTTAGGCCCGACGACATCTTCGCAGTCCTCGAGCGGCACGGCGTCGAGTGAGCGGATCTGATGCAGACGCGGACCATGTACATCGAGGCGAAGGTAGACGGCCTTACCGGACCCGCGCGAGTTGGACGCATCCGGTTCTCGAAGACAGGCAAGACGCTCTACTATCGGACCCACAGGTTCCAGTCTCTGAGGGGCCGCGACCTGAAGGCCAACTACGTGGACCTCGAGACCGGGGAGACCTACTGGATCTCGGGCTGTCGAAGAGACGGCCACGACACGCTGTACCCCGGCGTGGTCGAGATCGACGAAGACGTGCGAGTCGAGTACTGGCGCGACATCCGGGAGCGACCCGACCTCGCCGAGCAGTCGTCCTTCCGATCACCCGGGAAGCACCGAACTGGGGGGTGAAGACGTGTTGTCGCACGGGACGCGCCCAGCGCAGAAGAGCAGACCAGCACACCACGACCCGATCTCGTGCCCCGGCCGACACACGCCCTGAAGGATTCGCTCGGCGTTGAAGAAGTCCGAGCGAAGTGGACGGGGGCACAGGCGCCGAAGCCTAGGAGGGACGTGTCCCGCGAAGATGCCGACTCTCGCGAAGCGCACCGGTGCAGGAGGCACCGCTAGCGAGCGCATCCGCTAGAAATAGATCAATTGGTCTCGTCCACGTGCGCCACCAAGTCTCGGACGGGCCCATAGTCCGGCACGTGGCACTCAAGCAGCATGACGCAGTGCTTGTCCTTGGGTCGCGGGGTAAGCGCCAGCCCTATCAACTGTGCTTGCTTCACCTCAACCTGCGCGATCTTCCCCTCGGTGATCTGACCAACTCGATGACCGCACGTGGGTTCCCAGGGAGAACTCCCGCAAACCGTGCAACGTTCGGCAGACGCGAGCATCTCAATGCTGGAGAAGATCCGGTACGGATAGAGCTTCTGGATGGCGCCAAGCTGCTCAGCAAGATCGTAGAGCCCGCACTCGCCCAAATCCTCCGCATTCGCATGAAGCAGCCGGACAGCGTTCTCTGCCGAAATGAGCTGGTTCCAAGCCTCACGGTACCTTCCATCCAGTCCCTCACTCCAGAAAGCGGTCACGCACTCCAGGCACCGGAAGTACAGCGCGAGCAATCGGGCCGAGTTGGCCACTTCCAACCGCCCCTCGGCTAGAGCCTCTGAGACTCGAGCCTCGCAGCCACGCCCACCTTCACTCGCAATGCTGGCGGCCCGGGAAACGCGCCATCCCTGAATCGATGCTATCCACCGTGCCGCAAGACGGTCAAACCTACTTGTCGCAAGGCGAGACCTTGTTTCGCGCAGACGGAGCAACCACTACTCCCGCGTTCGACGCTTCTTCTTGCGCTTGTTGCGCTTCTTGCGCTTCTTCGACTTCTGCGAGGACTCCTGAGTCGGTTCGCCTTCATCCACTTCAGCGGCCTTCGCATCGGGCTCATCGTCGTCTTGCGGTGCACCACCCCTGGTGTTCTCGGGAAGGCGAGGCCGGGAGAGCCCTACGAGGCTCTCGACATCAGCATCATCGATCTCGGGATCGAGCGATCGCAGAGACGCCGCGACATGGGCGGGATTTAGCATTGCCAGCGCATCGGCACTTCCAGTGTACTCGAACGCTAAGATGTCAGCCCCCCGCTTCTGGAAGAGTCGAAATCTAACCTCCGGCTTGCTGCCTGGCAGAGCCTTCTTGATCCGATCCCAGACGTAGCTAGAGAACAAGTTGATCGCGACGGCGAGTGTTGAGTCTCGGACGACATCCGACTGCGCGATGACGAGCAAGGCAGGTAGGAACCAGATATCTCCACGCAAGTCAGCGGAGAGCTGCTTCGACAGGTCGGAAGGCAGCGAGACGGTCGCTTCTTGGTCGCGGCAGAACTTGACGAAGTCGAGGGCTTCGGGCGCAAGGGCGAGCCGCCCGCGGTACGCCGTTGGAACGAGAATCACGCTGCCCTCGGGCTCCGCCAGTCCGGCGACGTACTCGGGAAAAGACTCCGTTGGCTCGCCCATCCACTGTCCAGTCTAGTTGCGATGCGCTTTGGACGCGGCGGCGTCCACTCGCTCTCTTTCAAGCGCGCGCTCCGTAGGCGCGTCCGCGACTTCCGAGGCGACGCGCACTCGTGCGGTTGGGAGATTCGGAGGTTCGGCGGTCTCAGGAGCGGGACGGCCGAGGAAAAGGGAGGTGACCTGCTCGCGCCAGAGTTCGAGGCGGGCGAGGATGGGTTCCTCGCCCTGGGGGTATTTCGCCGCGAAGACCATTTGTTGCTCGGCCAGGGCTCTCCGCTGCTCGTCTGTGGGACGTCTCCCTGGACGGCCGAACGCTTCCTGAAGGTTGATCTGTCTGCTGAGATGGGCGCAGGCGCGCCATGCGCCGTGCAGAGCGACGGCATCGCGGCGGATCTCTTCGAGATCGCGAATGCACTCGTAGACGCGCTCCCGCAGATCCTCAGCAAGAAAAGGAACCTGAACCCGAGCCGCTAGAAACACCTCTTCCATCCGATCGAGTTCCTTGTTCCCCGCATCTCGGGCAGCGAAGTCCGCCATGGCCGGAACGAGCTGCATCAGGGCCTGGTACTCTGCCTGTGCGGCCTCGAACTCGCGACGGCTCGATGCTTGCTCACGCTCGAATGCGCGAGCAGCCTTCGCCTCCAGCCACTGACGTACTTGAACCGCGATTGTGACGACCGACTGCGTGATCAACGCCACTGCAGCTGTGACGATCGCGGCGATGACGACCGGGTTCTCCCAGAGGCCCATGCATGGCAACGTAACGCCTCGCCACGGCTTGGCCAGGCTCCTGGGATGGGACGCCATCCCCGAGCGGTCGCCATCTGCACCGGGTCCGGAAGGGAGAACTGCTCGGGCGCCGCTGGGAGGACGTGCACCTTCGCGGTGATCGGCCCGGCGTCGTCGCCCGTCACAGCTGCGACCGAGGGCCGAAGTCGGGGCGCATCAGAGAGGGTCCCGCTCCTCCGGGCCGGCGCAGGATGCGCTGGGACGCATTCAGGTGCTCGATGGGACAATCTCGCTCCCAGAGGCACTCGTGTGGCCGAGAGCGGATGCTCGCTGCCACAACCCGAGCTACGGGGCGCAGTGGAAAGGGGACCGGAAGGCGCTCGGACGCCACGTGCGGCTCCACGACCTCCGCCACACCTGCGGCTGGCATCTCGTGATGGGTCGTGGGGCCGGGCGTGGAGACTCGAGGAGGTCCGCGAATGGCTGGGGCACTCGACCATCATGATGGCCGAGCGGTACAGCCACCTGACGCCCGAGTCGACGCCTTCTTCTTAGACGCGCCGCCCAAGTACCACGAGGTCGTGACCTTCACGCTGATTGCTCCGAGACTTGCCGCATGCGGGGAATCATGAGGTCGGACGGTGCGAGGAGCACGCATCATCGTCGTCAAGTTCGCGCCCGGCCTCGAGACGGAGCCCGCACTGCACCTCCTGCGTCCAGGACGCAGCCAGGAAGCGGGAAGGCAGAATCGAGAACGTTCCCGGCGACGACGGGGGACCGCGAGTAGGTCGCCGGGCCGGAATGAGCAGACGCGCCCGGTAGGATTCGAACCTACGACAGCCGGCTTAGAAGGCCGGAGCTCTATCCAGCTGAGCTACGGGCGCCTGGCTCTTGGACCTACTGCGTGGAGACACACATCGCAAGGCGGAGATGGTCGTCACCTATTCGTCGGGCCCGGGGTCGTCCTCTGCCGCAGCGGTATCCTCGTCCGAGGGCGGGTCGTCTGACTCACCGCCATCAGCCTGGCGCTCCCCTGCCTCGGTGACGAGCGCCGGCCACAGTACGAGGCGAAGGGCGAGGTACCACAGATAGAGAGCGTCCGGCGTGTTGAGCGCGCCGTCGCTGAAGAGGCCGTGGGCGATGAGGTTTCGGAAGTTTTGCCCATCACGCCCAAGCAGGGCGTCCAGTTCGAAGTGGAGGCGCTCTCCGAGAATCGCCTTCAGTTGTTCGTCCTCCAGCAGTGCGCTGAGCAGCCGGTACTGCTGGACCCCGTTCTCATCAACCCACTCAGGCAGGGTCTTCGCGACCGCGAACAGCAGGCTCCGGAGTCCGTGCTCAAGTTGGGGCGTGAGAACGTAGCACGCCGTGATGAAGTCTCCGCGCAGGCCAGCATCGAGACCTCGGATCCATGACCGCGCCCGATCGCCGCTGACGAAGGGCGAGTCCCCAATCGCGCCGACCCACTGCTGGACGGTCGCCGGGTGCTCCAACGCGATCTGCTGGCGCGCCTGGTCGAGCACCTTCGCGTGGCAATCCCGGCGCATCGAAAGGTGCCGGAGCATTTCGGCACGGTGCGCAGCATCGACGCTGCTCGGATCGTCGAAGCTAACACCCGGCACGGTACGGACGAGTCGTCCCTCGCTATCGAAGATCGCTTGCGGGATGAACATTCGAAACGCAGATTGCTTGGCACTCTCCTCAGCAAAGCCGCGCACTTCGACGGGGTCAGCCAGCTCGACCAACATCACGAAGCGGAAGAGGGCCTCCCGAAACCCGTGCCCGGTCACTTGCCGGACCGCGTTGCGGACGTCCTCGGTGAGATCGATCGAGCCAAGCTCGATTCGCTTCATGCTCGCGAGCACGGTTGGCTGAAGTGCGCGGAGACGACGGTGCATGGCATCCCGTCGGTCACTGTTGTCGCCCGAAACGTTGCGCAGGGCTTGGATACCGTTGCGAAGAAGGCCCTGCACCATCGTGGCCTTGGCGTCCTTCGCCTCCAGCCAGTCCGCCTGAGCGACGTAGGTGTCCACTCGGCTCAGCAGGGCTTGGCGAGCGGCGTCTTCGTTGTCCGCCCAGGACTCGGCGTCCGCGAGCGTCTTCCATACGCCGCGCAGCCAGTCCCAGTTGTACGCGTCTGACTGAGGGGCAGCGACGTTCTCCTGCTCCGCCACGGTGCGGATACAGGCTGCCAGCTGCTTCGGGTCCCCCTCCTCGACTTCGATCAGGAACTGCGTCACTCCGACTCGCGCGGTCTGGCTCAGGGAGTCGTCGAGGGCGATCTCAGTCGCGAGCCGCGCCACGTCCTTCGCCGCCTCGTGGTTCTTCATGCGCGCGGCGATCCCAAGCGCACGCCGAAACCGGCTCTTCGCCTCCCTCGCCCCTTGCACGTCCGCCGCCAGGTCACGTGCGGACTCGGCGTAATCCTGGATCGCCTGTCGTGCGCGAGCGGCATCGCGACGGGCTAGCCAGTGAATGTCGTTGACGCGCGCGCGCAGCTCCGCACACAGATCTCCCGCGTGTCGCTGGAACAGCTCGAGGTCGTCATCGGAGAAGTCCTCCGGCCGAGAAGATGCGCCCTCGAACACCGGGATCAGCGGATGGCGCTCCGGGGGTCGAAGGACGAGCGAGCAGGCGTCCAACAGCCGCGTGGCGAACTCGACATCTTCCTCCTGAATCTCGCAGTTCTTCAGCGCTGCGCTCAGGCGGCCGCGGAACTTCGCGCACAGCCGAGGGGACACGGTACCGAGGATGGATTGGAGGCTCTGGCGTTCAGCGGACATGGCCGGGCTCGAACTGCTTGCAGGGACACACTTCGGACACGGGCTCTCCCGCGGGCCGAGAGCAAGGTCCTGGAATCGTTGGGGATGACGCCCGGGCGGACGAACGGCGGCGCCCGATTAGAAGGCCGCCGCTCTATCCGGCTGAGCTAAGGGAGCTCGCTCGCCCCCGGAGAGGCGGAACGGTGAATCGGGGTGGCGGGATTCGAACCCGCGACAACAAGCACCCAAAGCTTGTGCACTACCAGGCTGTGCGACACCCCGATCGGGGCGGAGGTTAACCCGATTCCCTCCACGCGGCTACCAGCCTGAAATACCGGTGCGCGCCGGCGCGTAGGGAGGGCATGGGAGGCGCTGACATGACCACCGATCTGTGCGCCGAGCCGCCGCTCGAGCTGCCGTCCAGGGACCGTCTGCTCTCCGCTGCGCGCAGGCTCGGCTGGCTCGGGCTGGCGTCGTTCGGCGCCACCGTGGCCGCGCTGTTCGGGCTCGTGTGCTCGGTGGTCTTCGCGGTGGCGTCCCTCTTCGTGGGGGCGCTGGTGCTGGCCGTGGTCGCCGCATGCGCCGTCGGCGTCGCGGTGTTGTGCGTCTTCGCCGCGGTGCTGCTCGTGGCCGCGGCGGCCCTCGCGCTCGTGCTCGCGGCGGTGGCCGGCGGGTTCGGGGTGGCGTTCGCGGCCATCGGCTACGCGCTCCGGGGCGGCCTCGCGATCTTCCGCCGCTTCGGCGAGACCCGCGCGCGCCGCACGGTGGCCAGACAGCTCGTGTGAGTCAGTCCAGGTCCAGCTCGGGGTAGTGCCGGAAGATCCCGTTCTCGTTGAAGGGGATTCGGCGGTCCGACTCGAGGTAGGCCTGGACGCCCGGGCGCTCGGCCACGCGGCCGTGGAGCGCGACCACGCGCGGGACGGCGCCCTCGACGCGGCGCATCGCCTTCGGGAACGCGTAGCGCAGGCCCTCGACGAGCTGGAAGAGCGAGAGGTCCACGTAGGTGCAGCGGTTCCCGACGAGCCAGTCGCTGGCCTCGTTGCGCTCGATGACGAGATCGAAGTAGCCGAGCCACTGCGGGAGGCGGTCGCTCAGGAACGCGGTCGCGGCCTTCTTCGCCTCGTCCTTCTGGTCCTCGTAGTACTTCGCGGTGCCGACCGGGTGGTGGGTGTCGTGCGCCTCGGCCACCACGTCCGCGATGGTGAGCTGGAGCTGGCGCACCGCCTCCTGGCCCTCCTCGTCCTCGGGGGCGAGCCCGACGCGGCGGCCGAGGAAGTCGCAGATCACCGCGGTCTGCGCGACCACCATGCCGCCGAGCTTGAGGATGGGCGGGGCGAAGGGGAGCAGGCCGGCCGCGCCGCCCTTCCGCATCTCGACGACCCGCTGCACGCCGCCGCCCGCCTCTTCGGGCATGCGCGCCACGTCGACGTAGGGCACCCCTGCGTCTTCGAGCACCAGGCGCACGAACTCGCCGCGCCCCTGGATGCTGGGCCAGTAGAAGAGCTCGAAGAGCTCGGTCTCCATCGTCTGCTCGCTCATCAGCGCGCGGATCTCGCAGACGGGAGGCCTCAGGTCAAATAACGCTCCCGAAGCGTGTTCAGCATGAGCGCGGCCGCGTTGGCGCGGTGGCTGATGGCGTTCTTCTCCGCCGCGCTCATCTCGGCCGTGGTGCGCGCGTGGCCGTGCGGCAAGAAGAGCGGGTCGTAGCCAAAGCCGCCCTGGCCCCGCCGCTCGCGGAGGATGGCGCCCTCGATGGTGCCGCGCGCGACGTGCTCGAAGCCGCGGTCGAGGTCGACGAAGGCGAGCGCGCAGACGAAGCGGCCCGTGCGCTGGGCGTCGGGCACGTCGGCCAGCTCCGCGAGCAGCTTGTCGTTGTTGGCCTCGTCGTCGCCGTGCACGCCCGCGTAGCGCGCGGAGTGGATGCCGGGCGCGAGGTCGAGCGCGTCGGCCTCGATGCCGCTGTCGTCCGCGAGGGTGGGCAGCCCCGCGTGCGCGGCCATCTCGCGCGCCTTCTTCAGCGCGTTCGCCTCGAAGGTGTCGCCGTCCTCGAGCACGTCCGGGGCGTCCCCGAAGGCGTCGAGGCCGACCAGCTCGAAGCCGGATCCGTCGAGCAGGCGCTGGAGCTCGCGCACCTTGCCCGCGTTCCGCGTCGCGACGAGGACCTTCATCCGGCCATCAGCTTCGAGAGATCGACCCCCGCCTTGGCGAGCGCCTCCTGCTGCTTGGCGATCAGGGTCGGGATGGCGCCGAGGCCGAGGTCCACGAGGCGGTCGAAGTCGGCCTTCGCGATGGGCGCGCCCTCCGCCGTGCCCTGCACCTCGACGATGCCCTGCTTGCCCGAGGCGACGACGTTGAGGTCCACCGCCGCGCCGCTGTCCTCGTCGTAGTTGAGATCCACGAGGTGCTTGTCGCCCACCATGCCCACGCTGATCGCGGCGACCTCCTCGCGGAGGATGCCCGGCTTGATGGAGCCCTTGTGGCGGAGGACGTCGAGCGCCATCGCGAGCGCGATGAAGCCGCCCGTGATCGACGCGGTGCGCGTCCCGCCGTCGGCGTCGATGACGTCGCAGTCCACGGTGATCATGCGCTCGCCGAGCTTGTCGAGGCGCACGCAGGCGCGCAGCGAGCGCGCGATGAGGCGCTGGATCTCCGACGAGCGGCCGTCGAGGTTGTTCCGGCTCCGCGAGCGGCGCTGGCGGTCGGGGTTGGCGCGCGGGTGCATCTCGTACTCCGCGGTGACCCAGCCGCGCCCCTTGTTCCGCATCCACGGCGGCACGGACTCCTCGACCGACGCGGCGATGAGCACGGTGGTGCCGCCGCACTTGTAGAGGACGCTGCCCTCCGGGAAGCGCTGGAAGCCGTGGATGACCGTGATGGGACGCGGGGCGTCGCTGCTCCGCCCGTCGGGGCGCGTGATGGACATGGGCGCGGCTGTAGCACATCTCGGGGGCGCGCCCCGCGACGCACGTCACTCCTCGCGCAGCGCGTGCTCGGTGGCGGGCATCTCCTCGAACGACTCGGGGAACCAGAGCGTGAAGACCGTCCCGCCTTCGGGCGCGTCCTCGCAGCGGATGGTGCCGCCGTGCGCGGCGACGATCTGCATCGTCAGGGGCAGGCCGAGCCCGGTGCCGCGCTCCTTCGTCGAGTAGAAGAGATCGAAGATGTGAGGCCGCTTGTCCGGGGGGATGCCCTCTCCCTGATCGGACACGCGGATCACCACGCCGCCGTCCATGGGCAGGCACTCGAGCTTCACCTCGCCGCCCTCGGGCATCGACTCGCGCGCGTTGCGCAGCAGGTTCAGCAGCGCCTGGCGGATCTGCGGCTCGTCGGCGGCCACGTCCGCCTGCTCCGCGTCGACCTCGACGCGCAGGGTGACGTTCGAGGTCTCGAACTCGCGCGCGACGAAGCGGCCGACCTCCTCGACGATGTCCGAGAGCCGCTCCGCCTCGAGCCGAGGCGCGGGCAGGCGCGCGAGCCGGAGGTACTCCTCGGTGACCCCGGTCAGCCGGTCGATCTCGCGCTGGATGGCGCGCAGCAAGGCCCTCGGCTCGGCGCCCGCGCCCTCGAGCTCCTCCTCGAGCAGCTCCACGTTCAGGCCGATGCTCGAGAGCGGGTTGCGCACCTCGTGGGTCACGTGCGCGGCCATGCGCCCGATGGCGGCGAGGCGCTCGGTCTGGATGAGCCGCTGCTTGGTGCGCAGCTCCTCGGTCACGTCGTCCACCACCACGAGCACCGCGCGGCGCGGCCCCTCGGGCTCGTCGGTCCCGAACGGCGTCACGAGCACGTCGAGGAATCGCAGCTCGTCCGGGGTCACCTGGAGCGGCGCGGCCACGAGCGACGCGCGCTCGCCGCCCTCGGCCACCGCCTCGATGGCCTCGGCGAGCCCGGGCAGGCGCTCGAGCAAGCCGGTCCGGGCCAGGGTCGCGTCGAGGTGCGCGCGATCGATGCCCACCACGGCCTTCGCGGCGCGGTTCGCGGAGCGCACGAGCCCGTCGGCCCCGACGACGACCACCCCCGCGCGGAGGCCGGCGACGATCTGCTCCTGCATGCGCTGGAGCTCGCGCAAAGTCTCCGCCGCGTCGCGCAGCTGCCGATCGCGCGCGCCGACCGCGTCGACCATGCGCTCGAACTCCGCCGCGAGCTGACCGATCTCGTCGTCGCGCGCGGGGGCGATCTTGCCTGTGAAGTCGCCTTGCGCGACCGCGACCACGCGCTTCTGCAGACGCGGGAGCGGCGCGAGCAGCCGCTGCGACCACCAGAGCACGATGAGCCCGAGGAAGAGCGCGGCCATGACGAGCCCCGCGACCACGTAGAGGAACTGGCGCTCCTGCTCGGCCGCGGTCCGGCTCGTCTGCGCGATGCGCCCCTGCACGGCTCCCCACGCGTCCCGCAGGCCGCGCGAGATCTGCTGCTCGTGCAGGCGGAGATCCTCGAGCACGCGCGCGGCCGCGTCCTCGTCGCCGCGCTCCAGCGCCTCGAAGAGCGCGTCGAAGCGCGACTCTCCCGACGCGTAGGCGGCGAGGATCGTCTGGAGATCGGCGCGCACCTCGGCGAGGTGGGCCGCGTCGTCGGCCGAGGGCTCGAGCAGCTCCGCCCGCTCCACGGCGCTGAGCGCGCGGTGCACGGTCGCGGGTCGCACGCGGCGCGCGGTCTCGAGCCAGGAGCGCGTGGCCGTCGGGTCGCGCTCGGTCAGCACGCGGTCGAGCAGGGTGCCGAAGACCGCCTGCGTCGCCTTCGCCTGACCGATGGTGAGCGCGAGCGGGAGGTAGCCCTCGTGCAGGAGGCGCAGCCGATCCGCGGTGCGCTGGTGCTGGTACAGGCTCGCCGCGCTCACCGCCCCGAAGGCCACCAGGACCAGGACGATGCTCAGGAAGATCCGCGTGGGGATCGTCAGCCGCGGCCTTCGCGCCATCATCCGTGATGCTAGAACGCTGCTTGCCCCTTGGCATGTTCCCGGCGGCTCACGGGGACAGCGCGGCGCGCGCCGCGTCCGCGAGCGAGGGATCGGCCTGCGTCGCCGCGGCGGCCGCCGCGCGGGCGTCTCTCATGCGGCGGAGCGCGACGAGGGCCCTGGCGCGGGTCAGGTGCACGGGCCCCGGCTGCTCGGGCTCGGCCGCGAGCGCGAGGTCGGCCTGCGTCAGCGCCTCGCGGTCCTCGTCCGCGCGCAGGAGGGCCTCCGCGTAGAGCCGCCGCGCCTCCGCGTTGAAGGGGTCGACGTAAACCGCGCGCAAGCCGTACTCGCGCACGCCGTCCCAGTCACCGCGCTCGGCCAGCGCCTGCATCAGCTCGAAGTTCCGCCCGGCGTTGTGCTGGTCGAGGTCGACGTAGGCCTGGAGCGCGCGCTGGCGGAGCTGCGGCTCGTTCATCTGCCCGGCGATCTCGTACAGCCCGTCCCACGCCTCGGGGCGGCCCGGATCGATGCGCGCCGCCGCCTCGAGCGCCTGCCTGGCGAGCCGCGCGTTGCGAA
Organism: Sandaracinaceae bacterium; assembly: GCA_040218145.1. GTDB lineage: Bacteria > Myxococcota_A > Polyangia > Polyangiales > Sandaracinaceae > JAVJQK01. The sequence goes on from JAVJQK010000070.1 coordinate 119,168, forward strand.
GGCCCAGGGCCACCCGCGCCTGGAGCAGCCGCACCTCGTAGCCGTCGTGCCCGCTCTCGATGAGGATGCGCAGGTCACCGAGCGCGGTGCGCGGCTGGCGGCGCGCGATGGCGACGCGCGCGGCGACGAAGCGCGCGAGCGGCTGGGTCCGATCCCGCATCAGCGCCTCGCGGATCTCGGCCCGCGCCTCCTCGCCCTCACCGTTGACGAGCAGCGCGGCCGCCAGCGCGGCGTGCGCCTCGGCCTCCTCGGGCTGCTGGGCCACGCGCCGACGCGCCGCCTCGACGTCGGTGTGCGCGCCGAAGTCGACCGCGAAGTCGTCGGCCCGCGCGACCAGCCGCTCCTGCGTGTGGCGCCGGAAGTCGGCGTCGAGCGTCTCGATGTCCACGCCGAGCGCGCGCTCGATCACCTGCTCCGTGGTCCGCCCCGCGCCCCACTCGCGCAGCATGCGCACCGTGCGCTCGAACCCGAAGCGCTCGGCGATGTACTTCACGAGCATCGAGCTCGCGTAGTACGCGACGGTGACGTCCTCGGCGTTGCGGGCGTGCGTGAAGGCGTGGTTCAGCTGGCGCAGCGGCGGCACGCGCCCCGACTGCAGCGCGAGCCAGAGCCGGTGGTCCTGCTCCCGCTGCCACTCCGGCCGCGCGATGATCGTCTCGTACTCCGCGAGCCCCTCGGTGAACCAGCGCGGCACGCGGTTCCGGCTGAGCTGGATGTGGAAGACGTGCGCGAGCTCGTGCGTGGTGATCTGCGCCCAGTTGAAGGGCCCCGCGCGCGGCGAGAGCGCGGTGACGACCTGGCCGAAGCAGACGCCCTGCACGCCCATGTTCGGCAGGCCGCTCGTGCGCACGCTGAAGTGCTGGTTGTCGGAGAACATCTCGACGTGCACGGGCGTCGTCGGCGTGAAGCCGTAGCGGCGGCGCATGTCGTCCCACGCGGCCCGGAGCACGCTGGTCGCGGTGGGGCCCATCACCGCGCGCTCCTCGCGGTGCATGCGCAGGACGAGCGGCCCCGCCTCCACCGTCTCGTAGTGGGGCTCGAGCACGTCCTCGAAGAGGTTGAGCAGGTTGTAGACGCGCACGTTGAAGCGGTCGCGCCGCCAGGCCTCCCGGAGCGCGGCGAGCCCCTCCTCCTCCTCGCCCATGCGCAGGAGGTTGATGCCCAGGGTGGCGTGCGCGAGCGCGTCGGTCGGGTCGATGCGCAGCGCCTCGCGCGCCATCTCGACGATCTGCGGGTAGCGGTGCTCCCAGTCCGCGTACTCGGCGATGATCGTGTAGAGCTCGCTGTAGCGAGGGTTCACGGCCAGCACCGCGCGCACCGCCTGCCGGTAGGCGCGCTCGTCGTCCTCCAGGAACCGGAGAGCGGCGCGCACGCTGAGCGCCTCGAGGTCGTTCGGATCGATGGCGAGCGCGCGCCCGAGGTGCTCCTCCGCCGCCTCGAGATCCATGTCCCGGATGGAGACCCCGGCGCGCGTGACGTGCACCATCGGGAGGTTCGGGTTCACGGCCGAGGCCCGCTCGAGCTCCTCCGCCGCGGCGACGAAGTCGAGCGACTGCTCGAGCTTGATCCGCGCCAGCAGCGCGCGCGCGACGGGGTGGTTCGGGTTCTGCGCGAGCGCCGCGCGCACGCTCTCCTCCGCGTGCCCCGTGTCGTAGTGAGACAAGAAGAGCTGCGCCCACTCGAGCTGCGTCTCCACCCGGGTCGGGTCCGCGCGGGTCGACGCCTGGAACGCGTCGTTGGCGTCGTGAGGGCTGTCGAGCATGTGCGCGGCCATGGCCACGTAAGCCAGGCCCTCGGCGTCCCGGTCGCCGATGCTCTGGTCGTTGTAGGCCTGGACCAGCGCCATCAGCGGCAGCTGCGCCGCCTGCTCCTGACCGCGGCGCATCAACAGCCGCCCCAGCATCACCCGGGCGCGGTGCGCGCTCGGCTCGCCGAGGACCAGCTCGAACGCGCGCTGCGCCTCGTCGAGCCTGCCGCGCGAAGCCTCCGCCTCGCCGAGCAGCGTGGCGGCTTCGACCCGGACCGCGCCGCGCTGCGCGAGCGGCCTCGCCAGCGCGGCGGCCTCCTCGTAGCGGCCCGTCGTGAGATACAGCCGCCCGAGCGTCACCGTGACCGCCGCCGCGTCTCGCCCCCGGCGCAGGCGCGTCAAGCCCTGCTCGGCCACCTCGTAGTGGCCGCCGCGCGACGCGGCCAGGCACGCCTCCAGGTCACCGCAAGACGTCGGGGCGTCCTGCGCGTGGGCGAGCAGAGGAGAGACGGTGAGCGCCGCGAGGAGCGGCCAGACGCGCGCATTCATCGGACGGAGTCTACAGCCCGTTGAAGAACCTCGCTCCTCGTCTCTCGGGCGGGACGACCCGCCTCTCGACCCGTGTCTCCTCGCAAATGCTGAGGCATTTGCTCGTCGCCCCGAACCGAGAGTCGGGCCGTCGCGCTCCGAGATACTTCGGGCTCGGTACTTCAACGGGCTAGCGCCCTCTCCCGCCGTCGCCGCCGATTGTCGGGGCGTCCTCTGCGCGACGCTCGCCACGCCCCTGTCGGTGGGAACAGGTGTGGGTCTCGGGCGGTTCTTGGAGTACCGTGCACACCATGAGCGAAGAGGCAGCGGACGACCCGAAGGCGGCCGCGTACGAGTCGTACGACGGCTTTCTCAAGGCGGCGATCAAGACCTACTGGGAGAAGGGAGGCGACCGGGCGAACTTCATCTCGCTCTTGCTCGCCTCGCGCGAAGCCTGGGAGGTGGCCTGGGGCGAGGTCCGGGCGCCCGGCACGGGCAAGAAGCTGCTCACCGGCGCGGCCGGGGCGGCGGCGGTCGTGGTGCTGCTGCGCGTCTTCTTGGGCGGCCCGATCGGCCTCGTGCTCACGGGCGCGTCGGTCGCATCGCTCGGCGCGCTCTACGCGCGCAACCATCGGAAGATCTGGGCCCAGAAGACACGCTACGAATCGATCATCGGCCAGTACCGGATCAAGCATCAGCAGGTCCGCACCAAGTACGTCGACGGCGCGCTGGACGACGACGAGCGCAAGCTGATGATCGACGGCCTGCTGCGCCGCTTCCTCGACGAGGTCGACGAGCCGCCGGAGCTGCCCGAGGCCGAGGTCGAGGCGGACGACGAGGAGGAGTGAGTGCCGCTCGGTGTGCTCACCTCGGGCGGTGACGCGCCCGGCATGAACGCCGCGGTCCGCGCCGTCGTGAAGGTGGCGGCGGGGCGCGGCGTGCACGTCGTCGGGGTCGAGCGTGGCTACCAGGGCCTCATCGATCATCGCTTCCGCGACCTGACCCGCGAGACGGCCAGCGGGCTGACGCCGACCCAGGAGGTCGAGGTCAGCGCGAACCTCGGCGGCAGCTTCCTCGGCAGCGCGCGGTGCAAGGCCTTCTACGAAGAGGCCGGCCGAGCGCAGGGCGCCGAGGCGCTGAACAAGCACCTCGACGGGCTCGTCGTCATCGGCGGCAACGGCTCGCTCACCGGCGCCCACGCCCTCGCCACCGAGCACGGCTGCAAGGTGGTCGGCATCCCCGCGTCCATCGACCACGACATCGGCTGCACCAACAGCGCCATCGGCGTCGACAGCGCGCTCAACACCATCGTCGAGGCGTGTGACCGCATCAGCGACACGGCCCGGGCCCATCGGCGCGCGTTCGTGGTCGAGGTGATGGGTCGGCAGAGCGGCTACCTCTGCATGGCGGGCGCGGTGGCGGCGGGCGCGGACGCGGCGCTCTTCCGCGAGCAGGGCCGGAGCGAAGAGGAGCTGGTGCGGGACGTGGCCGAGCTCATCCTGAAGAGCTTCGCCGGCGACCGCGACAAGCAGCGCGTCTTGATCCTCAAGGCGGAGGGCGTGGAGATCCCGTGCACCAAGCTCGTGCGCATGGCCACCGAGGCCTGCGGTGACGCGCTCGGGGACGTCTCGATCCGCGCGACGGTGCTGGGTCACCTGGTGCGCGGCGGCAGCCCGAGCTTCGCCGACCGCATGATCGCCAACCGCTTCGGGCACGCCGCGGTCAACGCGCTGCTGGGCGGCAAGACCGACGTGATGGCCGCGTGGCAGTCCCCCATCCCGGGCGGCGAGAAGACCGTCGACCACGGCGTCTCCCTGTTTCCGCTGGCGTTGGTGCTCGAGGAGACCCAGGCGATGCTCGCCGGCTCGAGCCCGGTGACCAAGGCGCGCGTGGCCCTGATGGAGAAGGCCGCGGGGGTGCTCGCTCTATGAGGCTGCCGGGCGCCCTGCTGATGCTGTTCGCGCTGGGGTGTGGGCAGGGCGAGGAGCCGCGAAGCGCGCCGAGGAGCGCCGCGGAGAGCGCGCCCGCCGAGTCTCCCGAGTTCCGCCCCATCGCGGGCGGCGTCAGCTGGACGGCGGAGGAGCCGCTCGTCTACCGGCGGCCGCGTCACGAGCTGCGCTCGGCGGAGTACGAGGTCCGCGAGCACCCGCGCGCGCTCCTGACGGTGAGCTACTTCCCCCCGCGCGAGGGTGGGGGCGGCGACGTCCAGCAGAACCTCGATCGCTGGGCGGGGCAGTTCGAGGGCGGCGCGCCCGAGATCGCGCGTCGCGAGATCAACGACCTCCCCGTCGCCACCCTGGACGTCCGCGGCACCTTCATCGGCCGCCTGGGCAACGCGAGCCGCGCGGCCCGCGAGGACGGCTGGCGCATGCTCGGCGCGATCGTCGAAGGCGAGCGAGGCCTCGTCTTCTTCAAGCTCATCGGCCCCGAAGACGCCATCGACCTCGCCGAGCCCGCCTTCCAGCGCCTCGTCGACTCCATCCACCCCGAGTGAGCGCCCCCGCTCGGGGACATGCGCTCGGGGACAGGGGGACGGTGTTCGGTTGTAAAGTTGTGCTCGGAAACTTTGCATACCCGCAACACGGGTCGGCCAGGGATGTACGACGAACACCGACAGGATCGGGGCAGAAGTTAACAACCGAACACCGTCCCCTATCCCCCATTCGGGGACTCAGGCTCTCAGACCCAGCTGATCTTCTCGATCACCTGGGCCAGGTCGGTGTCCTTGTCGGTGACGACGTCTCCCGCGTCGTGGGTCTTCAGCGCGATCTCCACCGTGCTGTAGACGTTGCGGATCTCCGGGTGATGCCCGCGCTGCTCGGCCTCGAAGGCGATGCGCGTGATGAAGGAGATGGCCTCCGGGAAGGCGCCGAACTGGTAGGTCTTCTTCAGCGCGCCGTCCTCGTGGGACCAGCCGGGCAGGGTCTTCAGGGCGGCCTCGATGGCCTCGTCGCTCGCGGGTTCGCTCATGCGCCCGAAGGTACGCGCCCTGGCGCGACCTACAAAGGGCCGCCCTACAGGCTACGGACGAGCACGTTGCGGCCGACGCGCTCGAGCGACACCCGGTGGGCCTCCGCGATCGCGGCGAGCGCCTCGAGCGCAGGCACGCGCCGGAGCGAGACGGTCACCGTTCGCTCGAGGCCCTCGCCGAGCACGACGCCGTAGCCCGCCGCCTCCGCCACGAAGCGCAGCGCCTCCCCCAGCGGCGCGCGGTGCAGCTCCAGGTCGATCCGTGGGCCGCCGACCCAGCGCACGGGCGCGCTCGAGGCGATACGGGTCGTGCGGCGCGGGGTCCGAGCGAGCGCGCGGCTCTCGGCGCGACCCCCCGCTCCCTCCGACTCCCAGCGGACCAAGGCGTCGCTCACCCCGACCCGCGGAGGCGCGCTCGGGGTCGACGCGCAGCCCACCGTCAGCGCGAGCGCGAGCCAGGGACGCATGCGCTCAGGCTACCCTCAGAGGGCTCGCCGCGCCTTGATCTCCAGGTACCGGTTCACGGTCGCCACTGCGAGCTCTCCTGGCGGCGCCTCCACCAGCGCGACGCCGCTCTTGCGCAGGTGCGCCTTCACCGCCTCGCGCTCCTGGAGCAGATCCGCCGCCGCGGCTCGGTGATAGGCGCCGCGCGCGTCGTCCACGGGCGCGTCGGCGAGCGTCTCCGCCACCGGGTCGTGCATCGTCACGCAGACCGGCAGGTGGCGCCGACGCAGGAGCGCCGCGTGCTCGGCGAGCGGCATCGCGTGCGCCTCGTCGAGGAGATCGGAGAACATCACGAGGAGCGCGCGCTTGCGGGCCCGCACCTGCACGAACTCCACGAGGCGGCGAAAGTCCACGAAGGTGTCCTCCGCCTCGGTCGCGTACAGCGCGTCGAGGATCTTGCGGTACTGCCCCGGCCCCCTCCCCGGCTGCACGAACTGATGCACGTGATCGCCGAAGACCACGAGCCCCACGCGGTCTCCCTTGCGGAGCGCCACCCAGCTGAGGAGGAGCGCGGCGTTGATCGCGTGGTCGAGCTTGGTGATCGCGCCGAGCTTCGTCGCCATCATGCGCCCGGCGTCCAGCGCGATGAGCACGATCTGCGAGCGCTCCTGCTCGAACACCCGGGTCACCGGCCGCTGTCTCTTCGCGGTCGACTTCCAGTCGAGGTCCCGGTAGGCGTCGCCGCTGACGTATTCGCGCAGCTGCTCGAACTCGCCGCCGCCGCCGCTGGCCCGGATGCTCCGGAACCCGACGCTCGCGAGGTCGCCGAGCCGCGCCGCCAGCTCGTAGCGGCGCGGGCCGAGCACGTTGGGGAACACGCGCGCCGCCTCCGTCGCCTCCACGCTCACGATCGACGCGCCCAGCTTCGCCCCGCCCTCGAGCTTCAGGTGCAGCCGACCGAACTCGAACTTGCCGCGCTTCGGCGGCACGACGACGTAGCTCAGCTCGCGCCGCGCGTACGGCGGGAGCTCCACGCTCAGCTCGTCCGGCTTCGCCTCCCACCCGGGCGGGAGGTCGTCGCGCACGGTCACCTTCATGGTGCGGCGCGTCGGGTTGTGGAGGCGCACCCGGATGGTGTTCTCCACGCCGACCACCAGCCGTGAGTCCATGCGCCGCTCGACCGCGGGCGCGTCCTTCGCGAGCCCCCGCGCCTCGAGCGCCGCGATGCCGAGCAAGACCACGTCGTACGCGACGGCGGCGCCGAGCCCGAGCCCCGTGCCCATGTCCGCCGCCGCCAGCGGCAGCCCGCCGAGCGCGAACGGCACCAGCCGCGACCCCGGGACGATCTTGGCCGTCCGCGCCTCGGGTGGCGCGTCGTCCTCCTCGCTCAACGCGGGCCCCCGCTCAACGCGGAACCTCGACCGTCGTCGAGACGCGGTCCATCACCTCTTCGGGCCCGAGCCCGTCCAGCTCGACCTCGGGCGCGAGCACGAGGCGGTGGCAGATCACCGGGTGGAGCGCGCGCTGCACGTCGTCGGGCGTGACGAACATGCGCCCGTCCAGCGCCGCGAACCAGCGCGAGGCGACCATCAAGTGCACGCCCGCGCGCGGCCCCGCGCCGAGCAGGATCATCGGCGTCTCACGTGTCGCGCGCATCAGCGAGAGAATGTACTGACGCACGCCGTCTTCCACCGTGACGTCACCCGCGAGGCGCCGCACCAGCGCCAGCTGCTCCCGGTCGGCCACGGGCACGATGCCCGCCTGCTCCACGTCGACCGAGCCCACCCCGATGCTGGCCTGCGCGAGGATCCGATCCTCCTCGTCCGCGGTCGGGTAGCCGACCTGGATCTTCACCAGGAAGCGGTCGAGCTGCGCCTCCGGGAGCGGGTAGGTCCCCTCCTGCTCCACCGGGTTCTGCGTGGCGAACACCGTGAAGTCTCCGCTGAGCGCGTGGCGCTTGCCGTCGATGGAGACCTGTCGCTCCTGCATCGCCTCGAGGAGCGCGCTCTGCGTCTTCGCGGGGGCCCGGTTGATCTCGTCCGAGAGCAACAGCTCCGTGAAGATGGGCCCCTTCGTCAGCCGGAAGCTGCCTTGCTTGAAGTCGAAGACGTTGGTGCCGAGGATGTCGCTCGGCATCAGATCGGGCGTGAACTGCACGCGGCCGAACTCGAGATCGAGGGCCGCGGCGAGCGTCCGCACCATCAGCGTCTTCGCCGTGCCCGGCACGCCCTCGAGGAGCACGTGCCCCTGGGCGAGGAGCGCCACGAGCATCGTCTCGATCGTCTCCTCCTGGCCGACGATCACCTTCCCCACCTCGCCGAAGAGGGCGTCGCGGAGGGTCCTGAGCTCCTGAATCTGCTCCATGAATGCCGGCCGGTTCTACAGAGCGTGGGCGTGCTTGTCTACGAGATCGCCCTGGCGAGCTCGGCGTCGAGCCGCTCGGTGAAGCGCGGGAGCCCGTGAGACGCGGCCTCCGACTCGAGCGTGGCGATGGCCCGGACCGCCTCCGCCGCCTCCTTGCGCTTCCGCGCCTCGAGGGTGTCGGCGAGCGGCGCCGCCCCCTTCGCGTCCACGTGGTGATGGGCGGCGATGCGCTCGAGCGCGCGGCGAACGAGGATGCCCGCCGCGCCCACGGGGTCCTTGGCCTTCGCGTAGAGCGTCCCGACGCCTTCGACGTAGCTCGCCGTCCCCGCGGGCTCGGGCGGCGCCGGGTCCCGGGGGCTCCCGAAGCGCGCGCCGAAGCGCCAGACGACGAAGAGGACGAGCAAGAGCAGCTGCACGATGAACGCGCCGAGGCCCGCCTGGCGCAGGTAGCGCATCATGCCGCGGTGCTGTCCGATCCCGAGGTGATACTCGTCGAAGAGCACCGGACCGCCGCCGGCGTGCTCGCGCACCAGCCGCGCGAAGAGCAGCCCGCCGTTCTGCTGCGACAGATCGCGGTTCTGGAACATGCTCGCCGAGCCGAGCGCGATCACCGCGCCCTCGCCCACGTCGACGCGCACCCCGACCGGCTCTCCCTCGGGACCGTCGAGCCGGAGGAGCGTGTGGTGCGAGCGGCTCTCGTCGAAGCGAACCCCTCGAGGCTGCCGCAGGCCAACCCACGGGAGCCCGATCACCGGCTCTCCCGCCGGCCACGCGCCGTGGGCCATCGGGATGTCTCCGTCGTCGACGACCTCGTCGTAGGCCCGCTCGGGCTCCTCGCGCAGCATGCCCGGCAGGTCCTCGAGCTGCGGCTCGTCGTCGCCGTCGGACTCCTTGCGCGGCCCGCCCTCGCGCTCCTCGAGCATGCGAATCAGACCGCTCGAGCGCTCACAGCCGCCGTCGATCGCGACGCCGAAGTCCGAGCGACGCACGTAGTCCGGCGCGCCGGCCACGAGCAGCACGCCGCCCGCCTCGATCCAGGCCTTCAGGTTCTCGCGCTCGAGGCGACCCACGTCGCGGCGCATCCACGTCTCACACGCGCCGAGCGCGACGAGCATGCCGCCGCCCTCCGGCAGCCGGCCGAGGTCCTCGGCCCAGCGCTGGGGCCGCGCCCCGATCTGCTCGGCCAGCAGGTAGAGCCCGCGGGTGCCCTCCGGACCCGAGCCGTAGGTGCTGTAGGCCGCGACGTACCTCCCGCGCGCGCTCACCCGCTGGCACATCACGCCGGAGAGACCGAGGCCCAGGATCACCGCGGTCGCGATCGCGGCGCGTCTGGCGAGGCGCCTCACGCCGCCCGCTCCTGCGCGCGCCGCACGATGTCCGTGGCGAGCTCGCGGCACCTCGCGTAGTCGTCTTCGGTGGTCGGCTCGTGGCCATACCACTTGTGATCGAACAGCCTCGTGAACTCGTGGAACGCGGTCCGCAGGTCGCCCCGCGGCATCTGCCGCAGGTACTGCCAGTTGGTCAGGTGCGGATCGAAGGCGATGAGCCGGCGCCGGTCGAGCGAGACGAGCGTGGCGAGATAGAGGGAGCGGAGCGCGGCCCGGTAGGCGCCGTCGGCCGCCAGCTGCGCGGCCTCGTCGAGGAACGAGCCCGGCGGTCGCTCGCGGATGTCCTCACGGGTCACCGCCGCCCGCTCCAGCGCGCGCGCGCTCTGCTCGCCGCGACGGCGCGTGGCGATGAGGTAGAGCGTCACCGCGAGGAGGAGGAGGACCGCGAACACGATGAAGAACGTCGCGCCCGGCAGCGGCACGTCGGGCATGAGCGGCGCCGAGGGCGGCTCGATGTCGATGTCGCGGTCACGGAAGATCCACTCGAAGACGCGCTCCACCAGATCGGCGAGGCCCTCTCCGCGGCGGTCCTCGAACTCCCGGAATTCGTCCCGCCCGAGGATGTCCTCGACCTGCCCCTGCACCGCGACGTCGCGATCCTCGAGGCTCACGGTGATCGGCGCGGGCGGCTCCGGCACGGCGGACACCGGCGCGTCGGGTCGGGCCGGCGCGGGGAGCGACTGGGGATCCGGCGGCGGCGGGAAGTCCTCCTGCGCGAGCGACGACGCGGGCGCGAGCAGCATCGCGAGCGCGAGCGCCGCGGCGCTGCCCATCGCGGTCGCAGCGCCGCCGGCCCTGGGCGCGCCGCGGCCCCCGGACGCGTGGCTCCGCGCGGCGTCGATGGCGGCGCGCAGATCGAGCCCCTCGGCGCGCACCCGCGCGGAGACCCAGGCCGAGGCGCTGAGCGCGGCCCGGAGCGGCTCGAACAGGATCAGCGCCACCGCGCCGACGCAGAGCACGACGAACGTGTTGCTCGCGGAGAGGAACGCCTCGACGGTCGCGACCTCGAAGCCGAGGAAGCTCCGGAGCAGCAGCACCAGCACGCCGCTGACGAAGAGCAGATTCCCGAAGAGCCCGACGATGCCGGCGAGGATCATCGCCTCGGTCGCCACGCCGCTGGCTCGCTGCCCGCCGTGGTCCAGGAAGGCCGCGTAGAGCGCGCGGAGCCCCCCCTGGCGCTCGCAAGCGGCCCGCGCGATCCAGGAGGGCGCGAACGCACCCCGGATCGCGAAGAACGGCGTGAAGAGGAGCACCCCGAACGGCCCGAGCAGGCTCCCCGCGACGAGCAGCCAGCTCCACGCCCAGATCCCGAGGCCCGTCAGCAGCGACGTGCGCAGCACGGCGAGCGGGCGCCCCGCGTCACCGGGCAGCGGCGCGTCCCACATCGCGCGCACGTAAGCGCGGCTCGAGCGCCCCACGAGCAGCGCCCGCACGAACCACGCGAGCACCACCGCGAACGCGAGGAGCGGCCGGAGCGTGCGCACCCCCTCGACGCGCTCGAGGTAGTAGACGCCGAGCAGCACCGCGCCGAGCGTCCCGCCGCCCATCAGAGCCGCGCCGGCGCGCGCGAAGCCCCCCTCGCGCACGAGCGTGAGCGCCCGATCGATGGTGCCGACGGGGCCGACGGGAGCCAGGTCGCGGCCCGTCAAGAGCCCCCCGGCAGCGCGGCCTCGAGCAGCCCCCACGTCAGGAGCGTGACGAGCGTGAGGAGCCCGAAGGCGGCGAGCCCCGCGAGCCAGGTCGCGGTGGGTCGCTCCGCGCTCGCCTTCTTTCGCGCGCCCCGCTCGGCCAGGACGGCGTAGCAGGCGACGCAGTAGTTGATCCCGTCGACCTTCGTGACGCACTCGCTGCAGATGCGCGCGCGGCACTCGACGCAGATCCCGATCGCTTCGCGCTCCGGGTGGTTCTGGCACGCGGCGGCGGCGGGAGCGGTCACGCCCCTGGTTGTGTCCGTTCGCGCCGCCGTCGTCAACGTCGCCGACGCTTTACGTCCCGCGTCGCCAGCGCCACGCTTCGCCCATGACGCGCCCCGTGTTGATCGTGAAGACCGGCTCCACCATGCCGCACCTCTCCGCCGAGCGCGGCGACTACGAGGACTGGATCGCCGACGGCCTCTCGGTGCCCGACGTGCGGACCGTCGCCGTCGAGGCCGGAGAGGCCCTCCCCGACCCCGAGACCTTGCGCGGCGTGGTGGTCACGGGCTCGAGCGCGCTCGTCACCGATCGCCTCGAGTGGAGCGAGCGGACCGGCGCCTGGCTCCGCGCCGCCGTCGACGCCGAGATCCCGATGCTCTGCATCTGCTACGGCCACCAGCTCCTCGCGGACACCCTGGGGGGCACGGTCGGCGCCAATCGCAAGGGCCGCGAGATCGGCGCGATCGACGTCACGCTCAACGAAGCGGGCCGCGCCGACCCGCTGTTCGAGGGCCTCCCCGAGACCCTTCGGGTCAGCTCCTCACACCGGCAGCAGGTGCTCGCGCTGCCCGAGGGCGCGGTCGCGCTCGGCCACAACGAGATGGACCCGCACCAGGCCTACCGCCTCGGCGCGCGCGTGTGGGGCGTGCAGTTCCACCCCGAGTGGGACGACGGCGTGATCCGCGCCTACCTCGAGGCGCGGCGCGAGATCTTGCGTGAGGAGGGCCTCGACCCGGAGGCGCTGCTCGATCGCGTGGCGCCCTCGGCCCACGGCGAGCGCATCCTCGAGAACTTCGCCCGCGCCCTGTGAGCTCGGGTCCAGGGGGACTCAGCGCATCCGCGCGGTCATCATGTCGAGCGTGCAGAACCCCGTCCCGGACGGGCTGTGCGCCTGCGCCATGCAGCGGCCTTCGGGGCACTCCCCCGCGCCGAGCTCGCAGATCCGCACGCAGCGCTTGCTGCCGACGCCACCGCAGAAGAAGCCCGACTGGCAGTCCTGCTGCTCCTCGCAGGCCTCGCCCGCGTCGGCGCTCCCGGCGACCCGACACTCCGTCGTGCCCGCGCCGTCGACGATGTAGCAGCCCTCGCGAGGCTCACAGGTGCCGGCGGGATCCAGCACGTCGCAGGTCCGACGGGCGAGGCAGCGTCCCCAGCTCGTCGAAGAGCCGTCGACCAGCTCGCCCGAGCCGCCGCAGCTCGCGCCGTCCGAGCACGCCGAGCCGTCCCCGGGGCAGCAGATCCGCGCGCACACTCCGCGCTCTCCGTCGCGGAAGCACGCCAGCCCCGGCGCGCAGGCGCCCGGCTCCGTGCACTCGCTGCCGAGGCTCTGCGACCCGGGCTCCGACTGACACGCCGCCGCCTCACCCCAGAGGACGCACGCCCCCTCGGTGCAGCCGTCGGCCGAGCGAGGATCGCAGACCGCGTCCGCACAGAGCAGAGCCCCCGCGTCCACGTCACCCGCGCCCGAGTCCTGCCCCGCGTCCCGCGACGCGCCCGCGTCGAGCAGCCCGCCGCCGTCGACCAGCGCCGCGTCGCGCGTCGGTCCGCCATCCGATCCGGGGAGCGGCCCCCCGTCGCAGGCGACGAGCGCGAGCGCCGCCGCGAGCGGCGCCCAGGTGAAGTGAAACGAACGGGTCGACATCGGTACAGCCAAGTCGAAAAGAGATAAGCGCGAAGCGAGGACGCGCCCGGGCAGTGGAGATTCACCCACCCGAGCGCGAGTCCATCGTCACTCCATCGGGACGCACACGCCGACGTCGTCGAAGCCCTCGAGTCCGGAGCACATGAAGCCCGCGTCACACGGCTCGGTGGCGGTCCGGTCGCAGAAACGCCGACACGCACCAGGGCTGCCGACACATCCCATACCGGGCGCACACGCGTTGAGCGTCATGCACGCGCTTCCCTCGGTTCCCTCGCCTGCTTCGAAGCAAGACAAGTTTCCGCCGGACGCGGGGTAGCAGCCCTGACAAGTGCCAGGACAGCCCGTCTGCGCGATGGGGTCACAGGCCGTGGCGGAGCGGCAGAACCCGGCCTCGGCGCCGGAGATGAGCCCGCAGAACTCGCCCGGTGCGCAGTCGGTGTTGGCGCAGCAGATCTTGGTGCAGATCCCCGGCTCGCCAGGACACGTCGACGAGCACTGCGAGCCCTCCTGACACTGGCCCTGCATCGTCGGGTCACAGCTCGCGCCGTCTTCGATGACGCCGGCCATGATGCAGACCGCCTCCCAGCCGGACGCGGTGCTGCCGGAGAGCACGCAGGCCATGCCGGACCCACAGGAGGACGCGTCGCCCACGTTGCAGTCGCCCATCGTCGGCCCGCACATCCCGGTCCCGCCGCCCGAATCGATGACCCCGGTGTCTCCCGCGACCCCGGTGTCTTCGTCTCCGCCACCGTCGCCCACGACCCCGCTGTCCATGGTGACGCCGGTGTCGGGATCACCGGCCTCGCCATCGTCGCATCCCACCATCGCCAGGGCCCCCGTCAGAGCCAGGGAAATACCGAGTCCAAGCCGTCGCATCATTCGTCCGCCTCCCGCGCACCAGGGCGCCTCTCGCCCCCGCGCCTTCGCACGTCGCATCGCCGCACGCCGGTGTCAAGGATAGCGCAGAGAAGTCAGCACTGCGCGTGCCAGCCCCCGCATCCGGGGGCTTTGCGCTTCCGCGTCTCTCCCGACTGGCCGCGCCTGACAACCATGTCGCGGTCGCTCGCTCAGCGACACTCCTGCAGGCGGATCTCCGATTGGGGCCGGCAGGTCGCGCCGCTGACGCAGGTGCACCAGTTCCCTTCGCGGCCACACGCGGGGTTGGGCCCCGGCGGGAAGGATTCACACCAGCCGTCGTCGAGGACGCAGCCGCCCGCGACCGACATGCATCCCATCCCCTGTCGCGTCCATCGCGGCTCGGCCGTCCCGCTGCAGTCGTAGTCGAACGACCGCGTGCCCGAGGGGGTCGTGTAGTGGGTGTCGTGCCAGCCGGTCGCGCCTGGCCTCACCTCCGGGTTGCCGTCGTGACAGTCGCCGCCGGCGTCGACCCACCCGGAGTCGCACGCACACCGCATGGAGGTCGTCGAGGCGTCCCCGAAGCCATCGGAGTCCGCGTCACGGTAGCAGAGCACGAGCAGCCCCTCGTCCACCGTGCCGTCGCAGTCGTCGTCGAAGCCGTTGCCGCAGACCTCCGGGTTGGTGGAGTTGACGCCCGGGCGCATGTCGTCGCAGTCGGTGCCGCAATTGTCGCCGTTGCAGCACGTCGCGTCGGGGTCGCCGTCCATGTCGGCGTCGCGGAACCCGTAGGTGGAGGGGTCGCAGTCCTCGTCGCGGTCGTCGGGATCGCAGATCTCGGGGGCGCCCGCGAAGCGCAGGGGGTCGTCGTCGTCGCAGTCGTCGCCGCCGCACGCGATGGAGCGGTGGCGGTCGCCGTCCGCGTCGCCACCGTCCGAGCAGTCGACCGCGGCGCAGCGGTCGGCCTCCTCGTCGCACTCGGGGGTGTCCCCGTCGCAGGGAGGCGTGCCCGCCGCGCAGACGCCCGCCGCGCATCGCTCGGCGCCCGTGCAGAAGAGCTCGTCGTCGCAATCACTGTCCCGTTCGCAGAGGCGGGCGCCATCGGGCTCGGGCTCGATCCCCCCGTCCATGCGGGCAGCGTCCGGGGCAGCGGGATCCCCCCCGCACGCGGCGAGCAGAATGAGCCCGAAGAGCAGGTGCAGTGCGCGTGTCGTCATCGTTCCTCCGTGGCGCCTCATCGGGGCCACTCGCTGCTCGTTGCGTCGAACGTGCATTTCGCACGAAACGTCTGCTCGCTCGCTCCGATGGAATGGTAAAACCGGCCCCGGGGAGATCACAAATGCTTGCTCGACCGCGAACCCTCTTGCTTCTCTCGCTGCTCTTCGCAGCCGCCTGTCCCCTGCCCGCGATGGCACAAGAAGACGACGCGGCGACGGAGAGCGACCCGCGCATGGAGGAAGCCCAGAGCCGCTTCGCTGAGGCCACGGCGCTCTTCGACCGCGGCGACTACGAGTCCGCGCTCGCCGAGTTCCAGGAGATCTACGCGCTGATGGAGGGTCACCCGCGGCGCTCGTTCGTCCTGTTCAACATCGGGCTGACGCAGGAGGAGCTGTTCCGGTACGACGAGGCGCTGGCCACGTACCGCCGCTTCCTGGAGGAGGCGCCCCGCCCGGCGCCCCGCGAGGACGAGGTTCGAGGCGCGATCGAACGACTCGTGCCGAGGCTCGCCACGCTCACCATCACGACCAACGTGCCAGAGGCCGAGGTCTGGGTGGACGAGCGTCGGGTCGGCACGGCCCCGGGGTCGGTGTCGGTGACGGGCGGTCGGCACGTGATCGAGCTCCGCGCGCAGGGCTACAACCCGGCGCGCACGGACCTGCAGGTCGCGGCCCGCACCGAGCCGTCGCTCAATCTCGAGCTGGACCGGAGCTTCGCCGGAGTCAGCCCCGCGTTCTTCGTGACCGGCGCCGGGCTCACCGTGGCGTCGCTCGGCGTGGCGCTCGGCTTCGCCGCGGCGGCCATCGCGGAGCACGGCAACCTCTCGTCGCAGCTCTCGGACTCGGAGGACCAGTTCGAGGTGACCCAGGCGCGCATCGCCGCCATGGAGCAGAACGCGCTGATCGCCGACGTGATGTTCGGCGCCGCGGGCGTGCTCGGCATCGCGACCGTGGTGCTCGCGTTCGTGACCGACTGGGGCAGCGAGCCACCTCCCGAAGCGGCCTCGCTCCGGGTCACGCCGTTCGGCGGCGCGACGGCGGCCGGCCTCACCCTCGAAGGGAGCTTCTGATGAACCGCCTCTCTCTTCTTATCATCGCGTCCCTCCTGGCCCTCGGCGGCTGCTCGCTCGTCGTCTCCGGCCTCGAGCCGCCCGAGTGCACCAGCAACGATCAATGCGCCGTGCTCAACGAGATGGAGGGCATCTCCAACGACGCGTGCACGCTCTATCAGTGTGACGCCGAGCTCGATCGCTGCGTGCTCGGGACCCGCGACGCCGACCGAGACGGCCTCGTCGCCGCGGAGTGCGCCGGCCCCGGCGACGTCGCCGACTGCAACGACGCCGCGATGGGCGGCAGCGAGCGCTGCAACGGCGTGGACGACGACTGCGACGGCGTCATCGACGAGGCCTTCATGCAGGACGAGATGCTGATCTCGCCGCTGCCCGGCGCCCTCGCCGAGAACCGTCTCCCGCTGACGGACGCGACCGGGAGCGGCGTCGTCGCCTCCGGCACGGGCGAGACCGGCCTCGCGGTGGCGCACGCGACCGGCGGGCAGGCGACCTTCGGCCTCTTCGGCGGGGAGTCCGTGATGGGGCCGACGGCCATGAGCTACCAGCGTACGCGCCGGCTGGACATGCTCTCCGCCTGGGATCTCGAGATGGGCTGCCACGTTCGCTCGACCGACTCCATGTCGTTCACGGCGGGCAGCTGTCGCTTCGACGATCTGGCGTTCGGCCTGAGCGCGCAGTCGGTCTTCGTGGCCACCGTGAACGGCTCGGGCTGCACCGAAGGACAGCTCCGCGTCGGCTACATGCCCCGCACCGAGGCGGCCCGGGCGCAGGTGATCGAGCGCGGCCCGCTCCGGCGCAGCAACGCGTTCTTCGGGATCGACACCGACCCGGCCATGACCGGCGGCCGCGCCTGCACCGGCGCCAGCCGCGCGGGCGGATCGCTGGGGGCGACCCGCCCCGCGATCGGAGCGCTCGCGGACGAGCAGGCCCTGGTGGCGTGGCTGGCCGCGCCCCTCGGACGCGATGCGTGCGGAGGCGCGCCGGTGGACGTCGAGGCCCTCGCGCTCCACCGCCAGATGGACGCCGGCGGGACCCGCGGCTGGGTCACCGCGTCCAACGAAGCGCAGCCCCAGGTCATCGGCAGCACGTCCGGCGGCGGCGCCCCGGCCATCGACGACCTGGGCCAAGGCTACGTCGTCGCCTTCCCCAGCGAAGGCGGCATCGCGCTGCGCTGGGTCGCCAGGATGGACACACCTCCGGCCTTCCCGGGCTCGGGCGATCCGAACGACCGCGCCGGCCTCGAGACCGGCCCTCTCCGGATCGTGGAGCTCGGCACCATCGCCACCGACGGCCCGGCCGAAGACATCGGCCTCGCCAGCGGCACGATCACCATGGAAGGCACCTTCCTCGGTGTGACGTGGCGCACCGGCTGCGGGAGCACCGACGGCCGCGTGTGGTTCCGCCAGCTCGTCCTGCCCGCGGCGTCGGACGGCTTCACGCTGGACGAGTCGCTCTCGCGCGCGGCCGTCGAGCTGACGGTCAGCCCCGGCGAGGTCGGACCACCGGCCATCGTCTTCGAGTTCGACGGCTTCCTCCAGCCCGGCGTCGAAGGCGCCCGCCCTGCGGCGGGGAGCGCCGAAGACGGAGGCTGGGTCGTGGCCTGGACGCAGGGCGGCGCCGTGCTCGCTCGCCGGCTGAGCGAGATGGACGGCCAGCTCCTGAGCCCCGACGAGGTCATCACCCTCAGCGGCCCGGAGAGCGCCACCCGCTCCACCCCACTCCTGTACCTCTCCGGCGAGCAGATCCGCTACGCGTTCCTCGAGGTCGGCAGCGCCGAGACGGGCATCTTCG
Organism: Sandaracinaceae bacterium; assembly: GCA_040218145.1. Classification (GTDB taxonomy): domain Bacteria; phylum Myxococcota_A; class Polyangia; order Polyangiales; family Sandaracinaceae; genus JAVJQK01. Next base: position 137,097 of record JAVJQK010000070.1, read on the forward strand.
AAGGCGCCCTCACCTGCGCGCCCGAGTGAGCCCGGTCCGATAGAGATCAGTAGGAGACGGCCTCGCCCTTGACCTCGATCTGGCTCTCGCGCTTGTCGCCCCGCGCGTCGCGGCAGCGGCGGGAGGCGCCGACGAAGCTCGAGAAGAGCGGGTGAGGCGCGTGGGGGCGGCTCTTGAACTCGGGGTGGAACTGGCAGCCGATGAAGTGCGGATGATCGGGCAGCTCCACCATCTCGACCAGCCGCTCGTCGGGGCTGAGCCCACCGAGCACCATGCCGTGCTCACGGATGGTGTCGCGGTAGTCGTTGTTGAACTCGAAGCGGTGCCGATGGCGCTCGCTGACCTCGCGCGCGCCGTAGATCTTCGCCGCGCGTGAGCCCTCCTTCAGCGAGCACGGGTAGGCCCCGAGGCGCATGGTGCCGCCCTTGTTCTTCACGTCCTTCTGATCGGCCATCAGGTCGATCACGGGATGCTCCGGCTCCGGGTCGAACTCGCGGCTCTGCGCGCCCTCGAGCCCGCAGACGTGGCGCGCGAACTCGACCACCGCCATCTGCATGCCGAGGCAGATGCCGAAGAACGGCACCCCGTTCTCGCGGGCGAACCGGATCGCCTGGATCTTCCCCTCGGTGCCGCGGCCGCCGAAGCCGCCCGGGACGAGGATGCCGTCCATGTGCCCGAGCCGCTCGGCCACGTTGTCCGCCGTGAGCTCCTCCGAGTCGACGTAAACGGCGTCGATGACGACGTCGTTGTCGATGCCGCCGTGCACGAGCGACTCGTGGAGCGACTTGTAGGAGTCGCGCAGGTGCACGTACTTGCCGACGAGCGCGATCTTCACGTGGCCCTTCGGAGGGTTCGTGACCTTCTCACAGGTCCGGATCCACGGCGCGAGGTCCGGGTCGCGCGCCCAGATGTTGAGCCGCTCGGTGATCTGGCTGTCGGCGCCCTCCTCGTGGAGCGCGATGGGCAGACGGTAGATCACGTCGACGTCCGGCGCGGCGATGACCGCCTCGCGCCGCACGTTACAGAAGTGAGCGATCTTGTCCTTCAGCCCTTGCGGGAGCGGACGGTCGCAGCGACAGATGAGGATCTCCGGCTGGATGCCGAGCCCGAGCAGCTCCTTCACCGAGTGCTGCGTGGGCTTGGTCTTGAGCTCGCCCGCCGCCGCGATGTACGGGACGAGCGTCACGTGCACGTTCACCGCGTTCTGCGCGCCGCACTCGACGCGCATCTGACGCACCGCCTCGAGGAACGGCAGCGACTCGATGTCGCCGACCGTGCCACCGATCTCGACGATCGCGAGGTCCGCGCGGCTCGCCACGTCGTAGACCCGGCTCTTGATCTCGTCCGTGATGTGCGGAATCACCTGGATCGTCGCGCCGAGATACTCGCCGCGCCGCTCCTTGTTGATGACCGCGTCGTAGATCCGACCCGTCGTGAAGTTGTTCGAGCGGCTCATACGCGCGTGCGTGAAGCGCTCGTAGTGACCCAGATCGAGATCGGTCTCCGCGCCGTCGTCGGTCACGAAGACCTCGCCGTGCTGGAAAGGCGACATCGTTCCGGGATCGACGTTGATGTACGGATCCAGCTTGAGGTGCGTCACGCGCAACCCGCGGGCTTCCATCAACGCGCCGATCGAAGCGGCCGCGAGCCCCTTCCCGATCGAGCTGACCACCCCCCCGGTGACGAAAATGAACTTCGTGCTTCGCATGCTCACCGTCCACACCACCGGCTGAGGCCGCATCTCTCGAGAGAGGCCCCTCGGCAAGTAGTCTCCAACAAGTCCCCCGGATGTGGCCGCCCGCTGGGCCTCCGGGGAACATCCATGTCGTCGCCGCGCGCGGGTCTGGTTGACTCCAAATGGACTGGGACGCGCTCGCCAACGACGCGGCGACCGGACCCTCATCGCACGGGAGACGACTGTACGAAGGAGGCGCCCCATCGTCAACGCGGAGACGAGTTAACAGTCGATTAACAAGACGGCGTTTCGCCACACATCTGCGATCTACGTCGAAATCGACGCGACGCGTTGACACGGCGGGGGCGCGGGCATACGTGTGGCGGGCTTCGGGCTCTTGTGAATGTGTAAAGGGTGGCGTGCACCAGCCGAGAGGGCGGGCGCGACCGGCCCTTTCGGGAGGAGTGAGAATGTCGCTGAGCGCAATCGCGGTGGTGGGCGCGGGACCTCAGGGCCTCTCGATCGCGGAGGCCGCGGCCGAGGCCGAGCTGCCGGTGACCGTGGTCTGCGTGACCGGCTCGAGCCGCAAGCACGCGGCCAAGCGCCTGCGACGCACCCTCCAGCTGCGCGTCGAGGTGGGCGAGATCGACGAGGCGGAGGCGGAGGCGATCTTCGCCCGCGTCGCCTTCCGCCGCGATCTCTCTTCCGTCACGGAGTGCGATCTCGTCGTCGAGTCGGCGGTCGGTGACGTGCGCAGCCGCCGCGCGATCCTCGCCACGCTCGAGGGCCACGTCAGCCGGGGCTCGGTGCTCGCGTCGAACACCGCCCGCGGCCAGCTCCGCGCGATGGCCGAGGTCCTCACCCGGCCCGACCAGTTCATCGGCCTCCGCTTCTTCCACCCCGCGAGCCACACGCCGCTCGTCGAGGTGGTGCCGCTGCCCGACACCGCGCCCGGCGCCATCATCGCCTGCGAGACCTTCTGCCGCTGGCTGGGCAAGACGCCGGTCGAGCAGGTGGACGGCGACGTCGCTCCGGTGCTGCGCAGCGAGCGCCCGCGCGAGGCGCTCGGCTGATCAGTCTTCGGGCGGCTTCATGCGGCGCGGGATGCCCGGGTCGGTCCGCCCGGGCGCGTCGAGCAGATCGGCGCGCGTGAGCGACACGTCCTCCCCGAAGCGAGCCCGCAGCTTCGCCATCGCCGACTCGACCGCGCGCCGCTTGTCCTTGCCCTCGTCGCTGAAGAGGGTGCGCGGCGGCGGCCCCTCGCGGAGATCTCCGGCGCTCACCCCGGTGAGGCGGACCGCGCGCCCGGCGAGCGGGAAGCGGTCCAGCAGCGACCGCGCCGCCGCGTAGAGCGAGCCGGCGTCGTCGACGGGCTCGCTCAGCCGCAGCTGCCGCGTCTTGAGGGTGAAGTCCGCGTACTTGATCTTCACGGTGACCCGACCCGCGCTGATCCCCCCCTCGAGGAGGCGCCGCGCGATCCGCGAGGCGTGCCGGAGCAGCGTCTTCTCGATCTCCGCGCGTGAGGTGAGATCTTCGTCGTAGGTCTCCTCGGCGCCCACGCTCTTGGCCTCCCGGTCCGGCTCGACCTCTCGCTCGTCGAGCCCCTGCGCGAGCCGCTTGACCTCCCGCCCCCAGCTGCCGAGGTGACGCTCGAGGGTCGCCTCGTCGGCCCGCGCGAGATCCCCGAGGGTGTCGTAGCCGAGGTGCCGGAGCCGCTCGGCCGCCTTCGGGCCCACGCCCCACATGCGCTCGATCGGGAGCGGCTCGAGGAAGGCGAAGACCTCCCCATCGCGCACCACGGTGAGCCCGTCGGGCTTGTCCTGGTCGGAGGCGATCTTCGCCACGAACTTGTTCGGCGCCACGCCGGCCGACGCGGTCAAGTCCGTCTCGGCGAGGATCTCCTTCCGGATGCGGGCGGCGATGGTCGCCCCGTCCCCGAAGAGCGAGCGGCTCCCGGTCACGTCCAGGAAGGCCTCGTCCACGCTGAGCCCCTCGACGAGCGGCGTGAAGCGCCGGAAGACGGTGAAGATCTGGGCGCTCGCCTCCTCATAGGCGCGGCGGCGCGGCGGGACGACGATGGCCTGCGGGCAGCGCCGCATCGCCTGCGCCATCGGCATCGCGCTGTGGACGCCGAACGGACGGGCCTCGTAGGACGCCGCCGCGACCACGCCGCGCCGCTCCCCCCCGCCGACCAGGACGGGCTTGCCGCGGAGCTCCGGCGCGTCGCGCTGCTCGATGGAGGCGAAGAACGCGTCCATGTCGATGTGGATGATCTGCCGCACCGAATCCGCGGGCATTATTGACCTTTTAACCCGGGGCTGCCTACGCTCGGCGCGCATGTCGGAGGCGAGGGCGGAAACGCGGCGGGGCGCGCTCGGCTGGGTGAGGCGACTGGATGACGCGGTGTTTGCCATCGAGCAAGCCATCGTCGCCGTGGCGCTCCTCATCATCACGGTCGTCATCTTCATCGATGTCGTCGCGCGGCGCGCGAACGCACCTGACAGCAAAGTCGGGCAGCTGATCGCGCGCATCGCCGGCATCGAGGACTACGCGGCGCGGGAGGCGCTCGACGCGAACGTGGCGCCGTACGTCACCGTCGGGTTCTCGTTCGTGCTGCTCTTCTTCGGCGCCTACACGGCGCGCCGCTTCATTCGCCGCCGGAAGGCCGCGAAGGGAGAGACGGTCCCCAAGCCGAAGATCGCGGTGGAGGCGGGCATCTCGGCCGCGATCGCGGTCGTGGGGATCGGCGTCGGCTACCTGATCACGCTGCCCTTCGCGAACCTCGAGTGGTCCTGGATCGTGTACGCGGTGCTGTTCGGCGTGTCGGCCGCGGCCTACGCCGGCTACCTCCTGATGAACAAGCCGGAGGGCTGGATGCTGGAGGCGATCATCGCGATCGCCGTCGGCGCGGTGCTGATCTGGGTGGCCTCCGAGTTCCTCCCCATCGGCTACACGTGGTCGAAGAAGATCTCGCTCCAGCTGCTGCTCTGGGTGGGCCTGCTCTCGGCGAGCATCTGCGTGCACGAGGGCAAGCACATCCGGCTCGAGGCGGCGGCGAAGATCATCCCGGATGGCGCGAAGCCCTACGTGCTCGCCGTCGGCGCGTTCGCGACCGCCGCCTTCTGCGGGATCATGACCTACCTGGGCTTCCTCTACGTGTTCGCGCCGACCGCCAGCGACGACGAGTTCATGACCGAGCTCTTCACCTGGGGCGGCACCCGCTACGTGTACGGCTTCGAGGGCTCGGTCGGGCGCGGAGGTCTGCTCGAGGGCACGGACATCCCCGACTGGCTCGGCATCCTCGCGGCGCCGGTGGGCTTCGGCGTCGCGACGCTGCGCTTCGTCGGCGCGGGGGTCTCGGTGCTCCTCGGCGGCGACTACGGCACCCCCCCACCGCAAGAAGGCCTCGAAGAGGCGCAGAAGCTCGCGATGAAGACTGGCGCGACTTCGGACCCGGCTACTTCCGCGACGAAGGACGCCACCACCGCGGAGCTCGACGAAGCGATCGAGGCGAAGCGGTCCTCGGGAGAAGAGGAATGACCGACGAGGCGCAGAAGAGCCGGCGCAAGCGCTCGGCGTTCGTGGTCCTGGTCATCGCCATCCTCGTGATGCCCTGGCTCGGGCCGGGCCCTCTGCTCGCCGCGCTCGTGCTCGCGGCCGCGCTCATCGGGATGCCGCTGTTCGCGCTCGTCGGCACCGTCACGATCGCTTGCTTCCTCCTCTTCACGCAGGACAAGGAGGGGCTCGAGGATCTCGTCAACCTCGTCGAGCGCATCAACGAGCTGGGCGACACGGAGAACCTGCTCGCGGTGCCGCTCTTCATGTTGAGCGGCTCGATCATGGCGCGCGGCGAGATCTCCAGCCGCCTGATCGACTTCTCCAAAGCGATGATCGGGTGGCTGCCCGGTGGCCTCGCGGTCAGCGCGGTGGTGGCGTGCATGCTCTTCGCCGCGATCAGCGGCTCGAGCCCGGCCACCGTGGTCGCGATCGGCGCGTTCATGGCGCCGACCCTGATCAAGAACGGCTACAAGGAGGAGTTCGCCCACGGCCTGCTGACCTCGTCCGGGTCTCTTGGCATCCTGATCCCGCCGTCGATCCCGATGATCCTCTACCCGCTGATCAACCAGCGGGCGGGCATCGAGACGTCGAGGCTCTTCGCGGCCGGCTTCGGCCCGGGCCTCGTCATCGGCGGCATCCTCGCGGGCTACTGCATCTACCGCGGCATCGTCGGCAACTCGAAGCGGCAGCCCTTCAGCCTGAAGGTGCTCGGCGAGGCCTTCGTCGACGGCTTCTGGTCACTGCTCTTCCCGCTGCTGATCCTGGGCGGCATCTACACCGGCTTCTTCACGGTCGTGGAGGCGTCCGGCATCAGCGTCGTCTACGCCATCGCGGTCGAGGTCTACATCCACCGCGCGCTCGAGCTGAAGGAGATCCCGAAGATCGTCCAGGAGACGGGCGTCATCCTCGGCTCCCTGCTCGTCATCATGGTCGCGGCGCTCGCCTTCAGCGAGTTCCTCCACCTCGAGCGCATCCCGGACGTCGCCGTGGAGTGGATCCAGTCGCTGAACCTCTCGCCCATCGCGTTCCTGCTCATCCTGAACCTGCTGCTGCTCGTGGTCGGGACGCTGATGGACATCCTCAGCGCGATGTTCCTCTTCGTGCCGCTGCTCGCGCCGATCGCGGAGTCGATGGGCGTCGACCCGATGCACTTCGGGATCATCTTCATCGTGAACCTCGAGATCGGCTACCTGACCCCGCCGGTCGGCCTGAACCTCTTCGTCGCCTCGACCCTCTTCAACAAGCCGCTCGGGCACATGATCCGCTCGGTGGGGCCGTTCATCGGCCTCATGTTCATCGGGCTGATGCTCATCACGTACTTCCCGGCGCTCTCGGTCGGGCTCGGCAACATCATCACCGGCGACACCGAGCCGGAGACCTCCGCGCCGAGCAGCCCGGGCCAGCCGCTGCCCGACCTGCCCGACGATGAGATGCCGAGCATGGACGACATGATGGACGAGGCGGACCTCGAGGACGGCGACGAAGGCGTGCAGTCCATGGAAGAGATGATGCAAGAGCTCGAGGGCCTGGACGCCGACGGCGAAGAGGACCCTGGCGCCGAAGCCCCCGCCCCACGCGAGCCCGACCGCGTCATGACCATGGAAGAGATGATGGAGGCCGCGGACGTCGAGTAGCGAATCGGCGGTCCCGACCTCATCCTCACGAGGAGCGATGAACCTCGGGACCACGATCGTGCTCTGCCTCTTCGGCGCCTTCGCCACGAGCGTGATCCTGCGCCTGCGGCGGCGGGGTCGCGCCGCCTTCGACGGCCACCTGACCCCTCGAGACCGCCGCCTGGTCGGCGCGACCGCGTTCTACCTCGTGGTGCCGTCCCTCGCGCTCCTCGCCCAGGGTGCGCAACTCGGCTTGCTGCACGCGATGGGCGCGCGCGTCACGCACGCCGAGACCTGGGTCTACTGGGGTTTCATCGAGGCCGACGGGCCGCCAGCCCTGCGCGCGGCCGGGCTCGCCGCGTCGCCGCTCCTGCTGATCGTCGCCTTGCTCGTCCTCGTCGGCTGGACCCGGCTTCGCCCCTCGCGCGCCGCCGTCAATCACCTGCGCCTCGAGAGCGCGCGCCTGCTGACGATGATCGTGTTCGGCGTGCAGCCCGTGGTGTCCCTGCTGAGCCGGCGCGGTGCCCACTGGGAGCTCCGCGAGCTCGCGAACGGCTGGCGCGAGGGGAGCGGAGACGCGGGGCTGCTCGTCTTCGGGGTGATCGCCGCCTTCGCGTTCTGGAGGCTCCGCAGCGCGCGAGGGCTCTGGGCCCTGGCCAGCCCGCTCCACGACGCCACCGACCGGGCGAAGCGCGCGCTCGAGCGAGACGCGATGGACGCGGACGCGCTGCGGGCCCTCGGGGCGGCCCAGCTCGCCATGGGCCATCCCGACGCCGAGGAGACGCTCACGCGCGCCTGGGCGGTGGCGCCCGAGGATCCGCGCGTGGCCTTGTTGCTGGGCCGCGCAGCGGCGATGCGAGGCGACGCGAGCGAGGCCAGCGAGCACCTGCGGCGCGCAGGGCAGCTCCTCGAGGCCACGGACGATGACCCCGCGCTCTTCTTCGAGATCGCGCTCGCCCTCGGCGCGGCCCGGCTCCAGCTCGGCGACGCGGAGGGGGCCATCCTGACCGCGGAGGCGGCGCGCGAGGCGGCGCCGCGGGATCTGCGCGCCGCGATCGTGCTCGCCGACGCGCTCGCGCTCGATGGCCAGAGCGCGGAGGCGCGGCGGACCCTCGAGGCGATCCGAGATCGGGCGGCGGGGGCCCTCAGACGCCAGATCGATCGGCGCCTGCGCGGGCTCTGACGCGCTCAGCCGGCGACGCGGCGCAGCAGCGCGACGACGCGCTCCGCCTCAAACGGCTTGCGCAGCACGGGCTGCTTCACCTTGGCGAGGAACCTCTCGACCGAGGGCCGCGCGCTGCCCCCCGTGACGAACACCACGCGGCTCGCCATCTCGGGGCGCTCCCGCCCGAGCCGCTCGTACAGCTCGATCCCGTTCGTGCCCGGGAGCATCACGTCCAGGAAGATCGCGTCCGGCGACTCTTGCGCGATGAGCGCCAGGCCAGCGTCGGCGTCCAGCGCGGTGAAGACCTCGTGGTCCGGGACGAGCAGGCGCTCGAGCGCGCGGAGGAACGCCGGCTCGTCGTCGATCACGACTACCTTGCGCGACTCGACCCGGGACGGCGGGGCGCGACGCGCGGGGCTCGCGGGCGTGAGCGCGCGGCGCATGGTGGGCAGGCGCACCCGGAACACGCTGCCCTCTCCGAGCTCGCTCTCCACGGTGATCTCCCCGCCGAGCTCGGTCACGACCGAGTGGCAGATGGAGAGCCCGAGGCCGGTCCCCGTGCCCACGGGCTTGGTCGTGAAGAAGGGATCGAAGACCTGGGCGAGGTCTGCTTCGGCGATGCCGCCCCCGTCGTCCTCGACCGTGACCTCGACCGCCACCTCCCCGATGGGGCGGGCGCCGAGTCGCACCGTGCCGGTCTTCTTGATCTCGAGCGCGTGCGCGGCGTTGATGAGGAGGTTGACGAACACCTGCTCGAGCTGCGCGGCGTCGCCGCGGACGGGGAGCAGACCGTCGGGCACCTCGAGCTCGAGGCGGCCGTACTGACGCACCTCGTGCGAGGTCATGCGCGCGGCGGCCTCGAGCACCTCCGCCATGTCGGCCACCGAGGGGCCGGTCGCCCCGTCCGCCTTCGAGAAGGCCTTGAGATGTCGGACCGTCGCCGCGACCCGGTCCACGCCGTGCCGGACGTCATCGAGCATGCGGCGGAGCTGCTCGAGCGACGAGCCTCCCCGCTCCAGCATGCGCTCGATCGCGTCGACGCCGAGCATCATGAACGCGAGCGGGTTGTTGATCTCGTGGGCCACGCCCGCCGCCATCGTGCCGAGCGCGGCGAGCCGGTCGGCGCGCATCAGCTGCGCTTGCAGCCGCCGGCTCTCGGTCACGTCGCGCGCGAAGCCGACCACCGCGGGCCCGTTCTCGTCGTCGAAGAGGATCGACGTGACCTCGACCACGAGCGCGCGCCCGTCTTCGGCCCGCGCCCGATACTCGTGAGGCCCCAGCGCCGGCCCGCCGATCTCGAGGGTGGCCACGCGCTGGCCCATCGTGCGGTAGTCGTCCGGATGCAGGAACTCGGCGAACGAGCGCCCCACGAGCCGCTCGGGATCCCCGACGCCGAGCAGCCGCGCGGCGGCCGGGTTCGCGTACACGATCTCGCGCTCGCGGCTCATCACGATCCCGTCGGGCGCGGACGCGATCAGCGCGCGGAGGCGGGTCTCGCTCCGGCGCAGGTCTTCTTCGGTCTTCCGGCGCTGGCGCAGATCGCGGACGAAGACCACCGACGCGGGCGCGTCCTCGAGCGAGACGGTGGAGAAGCCGAGCTCGACCGGGACGCGCTCCCCGCTCGGGTCGACGACATGCGTCTGGAGCAGGGTGGGCGTCGCGCTGCCGTCGCGTTGCGCCGCGAGCAGGGCGGTGAGCTCCTCGACCGCCTCCTCGGGGACCATCGCCATCGGGTCGTGGGCCATCGCCTCGTCGACGGACAAGCCGATGATCTCCGCCGCGCGGCTGGACACGTAGACGTTGCGCACCTCGGGGCTCAGACGCGTCACGAAGACGCCGAGCCCCGCGTTCTCCGCGGCCGCCAGCACCGCGTCGCCGAGGCCGGGGACGTCTCGCGGGGGAGTGCTCGCCACGCCCCGATTGTCCCCGCCGACGGGGCTGGCGGTCAACGGTCGCGACGCGGCGCGGCTCTGCTACAGTTCCCGGCCTCATGGCGTACACGGTCCTGGCACGAAAATACCGTCCGCAGACCTTCGCCGACCTCGTCGGCCAGGAGCACGTCACCCGTACGCTCTCCAACGCCATCGCGTCGGACCGTGTGGCCCACGCGTTCCTGTTCACGGGCGTGCGCGGCGTCGGCAAGACGACCACCGCGCGCATCCTCGCCAAGGCGCTGTGCTGCGAGAACGGCCCCACGCCCGAGCCGTGCGGGACCTGCGACGTGTGCGTCGACATCACCGCCGGGCGCGACACCGACGTGCTCGAGATGGACGGCGCCTCGAACAACAGCGTCGAGGACGTGCGACGACTGCAAGAGTCGCTCCCCTACCGGCCTCAGCGCGACCGCTTCAAGGTGGTGATCGTCGACGAGGTCCACATGCTCTCGACCGGCGCCTTCAACGCGTTCCTGAAGACGCTCGAGGAGCCCCCGGACCACGTCAAGTTCATCTTCGCGACCACGGAGATCCACAAGGTCCCCGTGACCATCCGGTCGCGCTGCCAGCGCTATGACTTCCGGCTCATCCCGCAGGCGGTGGTCAGCCGCCGCGTGCGCGAGATCCTCGCCTCGGAGTCGATCACCGCGGACGACGCCGCGGTCGCCATCGTGGCGCGCGAGGCGGCGGGCTCCATGCGCGACGCGCTCACGCTGCTCGACCAGATCGTGGCCTTCGGCGGCGAGAGCCTGCAGGGCGAAGAGGTCGCGCGCGTGCTCGGCATCGCGGACCGCGAGGTCGTGCACCGGATCGCGGCCGCGACCCTCGACGGCGACGGCGCGGCCGTGCTCGAGCACGTCGACCAGCTCGCGTCCAACGGGCTGGACATGCTGCACTTCGCGCGGCAGCTCCTCGAGCTCTATCGAGACATGGTGGTGCTCCAGGTTTCGGGTCTGGACACCGAGCTCGTCTCGATGGTCGACGAGGAGCGCAAGCGCACGGCCGAGGTGGGCGCCTCGGTCGATCTCCAGGAGCTCCAGCGCGCCTTCGCGGGCTTCTCCAAGGTGGTCGAGGACGTCGCCCAGTCGGGCACGCCGCGGACCACGCTCGAGATGGGGCTCGTGCGCCTCGCCACCCGCCCCCCGCTGCGCCCCCTCGCGGAGCTGGTCGCGCGGCTCGAGGAGATCGAGCGCCGCAGCGGCGGCGGAGGCGGAGGCGGCGGCGGGGGCAGGGCGCCACGCGGCGGCGGCGCGAGCCGAGGCGGCCCTCCCCCGGGAGGGGCACGCGCGGCCGGGGCCGACGCCGCGCCCACCGCCCGCGAGAGCGCGCGCACCGGCCCCGCGAGCGAGGCCGCGGCCCAGCCCAGCGCGGCGACGCACGGCGCGAGACAGGCCAGCGCGGCCCAGTCCAGCGCGGCCCAGACCAGCGCGGCCCAGTCCGGCGCGGCCCAGTCCGGCGCGGCCCAGCCCAGCGCGGCCCAGTCCGGCGCGGCCCAGTCCGGCGCAGCCCAGTCCAGCGCGACCGGCGCTGGCGCGAGCCAGTCCAGCGCGAACGGCGCTGGCACGAAGGCCGGGGGGACGCCGGCCGCGCGCGAGACGGCGACCGACTCGGCGGCGCCCGCTCGGACGAACGACGCGAAGCCCCACGCCACGCGCGACGCGCAGCCCGTCGAATCTCCCGCGGCGAGGCCGGTCGCCACCCCGCGTCAGGCCGCGCCCGGTCGATCCAGCCCGCCGTCCCCCGCCCCGCAGACGCAGTCTCCGCGCCCCGCGGCCGCGCCGACGCGAGGTGGCCCGAGCGCACCCGCGGACGGGGTCGACCCGCGGCTCTGGGAGAAGGTCGTCAGCGCGCTCATGGACGCGAAGCCGGCGCTCGGCGCGCTCCTGAAGCACGGAGTGCCGAAGGTGCTGAACGCGGAGCGGCTGGTCATGGCGTTCCCGCCCGAGTCCTTCTTCGGCCGGCAGGCGGAGACCCACGACGCCCGGGCCGGCGTCTCGGAGGTGGCGGCGCGCGTTCTGGGCGGCCGCCCCGAGGTGGTGATCACCTACGCGGTCGAAGCGGTCGAGCAGGGCAAGACCCTCGTTCAGGTCGAACAAGAGAGACGGGACGCGCGCATCGAAGCGACGCGAGAGAAGGCGCTCAGCCATCCGGTGGTGAAGGAAGCGGCGGCGCTCTTCGCGATCCCGACCGAGAGCCTCCGCGTACACGTGGAGCTGGAGTAGACACATGGCGAAGAAGAAGGGCTCTCACTTCCGCGGCGGAATGGGCGAGCTGATGCGCCAGGCGAGCCGCCTGCAGCGCAAGATCGAGGTCCGGAAGAAGGAGCTCGAGAACGAGACGGTCGAGGCCTCGGCGGGCAACGACCAGGTCAAGGTCGTGGCGAACGGCGCGGGCGAGCTCGTCCGGGTCGTGATCGATCCCGAGCTGCTGAAGGGCGAGGACCTCGACATGGTCCAGGACCTCGTCGTCGCGGCGTCGAACGCGGCGCTGACCAAGGCCAACGAGATGGTCGACGCGGAGATCGAGAAGGTCACCGGCGGGCTGAAGATCCCCGGGCTCGTGTGAGCGCGTGACCGAAGACGACCCCATCGGCGCGCTGGTCACCCTGCTCTCGCGCCTGCCGGGCATCGGCGAGAGGACCGCGACGCGCCTCGCGCATCACGTCCTCGCCGGTGACCCGGACTACGCGCACGCGCTGGGGACGAGCCTCGCCGAGATCCACGATCGCGTGCAGCAGTGCGACCGGTGCGGGAACTTCTGCGCCGGGCCGCTCTGCCGCATCTGCAGGGACCCCAAGCGCGACGAGAGCGTGATCTGCGTCGTCGCGCGCGTGCCCGACCTGAGCGCCATCGAGAAGAGCGGCTCCTTCCGCGGCCGCTACCACGTGCTGCACGGCCTGCTCGCGCCCCTCGACGGCGTCGGGCCGGACAAGCTCCCCCTCGACGCGCTCGTGGCCCGCGTCCGCGAGGGCGAGGTGAAGGAGATCGTCGCCGCCACGCCGCTCAGCGTCGAAGGCGAGGCCACCGCCCTCTACCTCGCGCAGGTCATGCGCCCCCACGGCGTCCGCGTCTCCCGCATCGCGAGCGGCATCCCGCACGGCGGCGAGCTGGAGTACGCCGACCAGGTCACCGTGGGCCGCGCGTTCGAGGGCCGACGCGAGCTCTGAGCCGATGGCGCGCCCCAGGATCTCAGGGCCCTTCCCAAGAGCCAGAACGTGTGTGGTATCCTCGCTGGAATGATCCGAGCAACCAGGCCTTTCGATTGCTGCGGAACGGCGCGCACTCGTGTCCTTCGCGCCGCGATCATTGGGTTGGACTCGTCGAGATAGCGATGGATTTCGCATCTCAGGATGTGATGAGAAGGAGTGTGGTATGCGAGGAATCTTGTTGGTTTCGTGCTTGGGAATGGCCCTCCTCGGTTGCGATGACGGCGTCGAAGACACCGACAGCGGCACGACCGAGATGGATGGTGGAACGAGCGGGCTCGACTGCACCGAGGTGTGCGAGGCCAAGTTCATGGAGTGCGGCGCTCCTCCGATGGTCATGGGCGCTCAGTGCCCGATGGTCTGTGGAACCAGCCCGACTGATGAGCAGCTCACCTGTCTGCAGGGTGAAGAGTGTCCGAGCGTGATGCAGGGCGTATTCAACGGGATGTACCCATGTGACATCACCGTCATGCGCCCCGACAGCGGCGTCCCGACGGACAGCGGCACGCCCGACGACGCCGGCACCACGGATGACGCGGGCGCGGACACCGACGCCGGCACGGACGACGGTGGCATGGGCGTCAACTGCGAAGACCGCTGCGTGGCCAAGCTGCTCGCGTGTGGCGCGCCCAGCGAGACGATGGCGCGGGGCCGCTGCATGGCGAACTGCTCGGACACGACGATGGAGAGCGACGTGATGTGTCTCGAGATGGCTTCGTGCGACGACATCCGCACGACCGGCATGATGGGCCAGCCCCTGCCCTGCTTCGAGTGAGCCTCGGCTGAGAAGCGCGCGAGCTCAAAAGAGAAGAGCCTCGGTTTCAATCGAAACCGGGGCTCTTCTCTTTCCGTCGCGCTCCCGCCGGGAGCCGCTCGATCACGGGGCTCAGCTCAGCATCACCAGTAGAGCTCCTGCGCGATGAGTCCGGTCACGGGCGTGAGGTTCAGCGTCGCGTGCATCAAGCCACCCGGGATGACGAGTAGGTCCCCGGCCCGCTGCTCGAACTCCCAGACCTCCAGACCATCGCGCTGCGCCAGCGAGCCCGCCTGCTCTTCGAACCAGTCTCGCGCCAAAGAGCCCGCGCCGTAGTCGCGATGCGCCGCGCGCTCCACCTCCGCGGCCGCCTTCGTCACGCTTCGGTAGACGACCCACCTCTTCGTGCCATGGGTCAACGCGTTGACCGCCAGCTCATGGCGGTGCGGCAGCGCCCCCGTCCCTTCGGGTCCGAGATAGAAGCGAAAGAGCTGAGGCTCTCGAATGTAGTCCTCGAGGAAATCCAGGTCCTTCGCCATGCACTCCGCGCTGTCGTGAAACGGGAGGTCCGGAACGAAGGCACCCGAGCGCCGGCATCGCTCGACAGCGGTCTGTACGCGAGCACGGTTCTCCTCGAGGAAGAACGTGTGCATGACATAGCGAGGCTCGCTGTCCGCTCTCTCCAGCCACCGCACGTAGTCGGCGAGCGTCCGGATCTCGTTGCTGCGTGACCCGTCACGATCCGGCGTGGGCCGCCCATCCAGGGCGACGAAGACGGGCAGCGCGCCGTACTGGCGATCCAGCTCGGCGAGCGACCAGGACTCCGCCAGCCCTGGCTCGAGCGCACCCTCGATGAGGAGCGGCTCCGCGAGCCGCGTGATCGGGCTAGGAGGCCCCGCCGTTGCCGCGACTCGCGCAAGATTCATGGACACCATGACCGAGTTTCAATCCCTTCTGCGGCGCTCGACCGCCATGAGCGACGCTCCCGCCGCAGGCGCACCCGTTCAGTCACGCTCGATGTGGAGGACGCGCCGCTCGCCCGTGCGGATGTCCACGACCTCCATGAACGAGATGGGCGCGTCGTCCATTCGCCCCGTCTCCGGGTTGAGATCGAAGCTCCCGCTCGGGCCGCGGTAGTCGATGTCCTTGCCCGAACGGATGAAGGACAGCGCCGACGGGATGTCGCTCGCCGCCTTGGGGACCTCGACCGACGGAGCGCCACCGTCGAAGCGCGCGACTCGGTAGAGCGCGTCCTCGAAGTTCGAGGTGCTGCCCGCGGACTCGATGGCCAGCAAGGTCACCGCCGTGGCGTCGAAGAAATCACTCGTCCACGGCTGCGGGGGCGGCTCTCCGAACAGCGCGGTCTGCGACCGCACGAACCAGTTCCATTCTGCGCTCTCGGGCTCGTTGCTGAGCTGCGCCACTTCGATGTTCCCGGTGACGATGGCTGGATCGCGAAGCTCCTGGAGAATCCGACTGGCCTCCAGCCGAGTACGCAGCGAGTAGAACGTCACCGGGGGGCCGCCGATCTCGGCCCAGCCCTCGACCAGCTGCGCCCAGGCGGCGTCGTTCCCAGCGTTGGCGAAGACGCAGTCGGGGTTGGCGTCCCGGACCGGTCCGAGAATCTCCTCTGCGTCGAAGATGTTCGCGGGCACCATCCCATTCGAGTAGACGAGCTCGGTGGGGGCCTGAAGCTCCTCCTCGAACGCGACGAGGAGCGCCGACGACGTGCCCTCCATCGGGATGGAGAGCAGCGCGGCGCGCGCACAGAGCCCCTCGGTCGAGACGTGCCGCGCCGCCACACGGTAGATCCGCTCGTTCCCGGGGCGGGGGCTGAACGCTCCACCGCCGGCGGTGTCCTGACTCCATCGGTCCCAGCCGCCCGCGTCGATGCCGATGACGGGGATGCCGCGCTGCGACGCGTAGTCGTAGACGGAGAAATAGGTCGGCCACGTCAGCGGCCCGATGAGCGCAACGACTCCTTCGTTCTCGATCAGATCGGCGGCCGCGTCGCGGGCCGTGTCCGGGCGACCGCCGTCGTCGCGCACGAGGATCTCGACTCGGCGCCCGAGAACGCCACCGTGTGAGTTCACGATCAACGCGGCGTGCACGGCGCCGCGCGTGTGGGGTCCGAACGCCGCCGACGTTTGAAAGAGCACACCGATGCGGACGGGATCGTCTGGCTGAAGCGCCTCTTCACAAGAGAGATTCAGTACGGCAGAGCCGACGATACAACCCATCAGCAAGCAGCGCCGAAAATTCATGGCTGGAGTCTACCCGCCGCGAATGCCCGCATCAACAGCGCAGGTGCGCCTCGGACAGTGTCGGCGTTGACCTGAACGCACTGACGGGGCAGCCTCTTCCAACTCGACGCACCGCCGCGCACCCGCAGGCGCTCCCTCACATCACCTCGTCTCCTGAACCACGATCAAAACAGACTGTTCCTGCGATTGGCGCTGCCGCTCGTGGGGCAGGGCATGATGGGCGCGGCGACTTTGGTCATCGACGCCGCCCTTTGTGGCCGTCTCCCGGACGGATCCCACGCGCTGACGGCGTTCGGCTTCGCGGCCGCCATCCTGATGTGGATGCATCCGGTCGCGGAGGGCATCGCCGCGGCGACGGTCGCCGCGATCTCTCGCGCGCACGGAGCAGGCAAGTCGCGGGTCGTGAACGGTCTGGCGCGAAACGCGTTCGCGTATTCGCTCATGGCTGGGCTCGCCTTCGGGGCGGTCGGGAGCGTGTTCGCGGAGCCCGCGCTGCTCGCGATCGGAACCCCCGCCGACCTCGTACCGACGGCCATCGCCTACCTGCGACCCAGCTTCGCCTTCTGCGTCTTCAGCTTCATCTTCAGCGGCCTCTCCGCGTCCTTACGGGCCGTCGGGAACACCCGACTGCCGCTCGTCGTGAGCGTCGTCGAGAACCTGGTGAACGCGCCGATCAGCTACGTCCTGATGTTCGGTCCGCTCGGCTTGCCCGCCATCGGGATCGCGGGCGCGGCGTACGGGACGGCGGCCGCAAAAGGGATCGCAGCGCTGCTCCTGATCGCGTTCGTCATGCGCGGGCGGTCGGCAGCCGTCCGGCTCGAGCCGGGCCCCATCTCGTTCCGCACCATGGGGAAGCTCGCCCGATTCGGCGCGCCGATCACGCTCCACATCACGATCGTGCAAATCTCTCTGCTCGTGAGCGTGATCCTGTTGGGGCGCCTCGACCCGCTCGCCGTCGGCGCCAACATCATCGCTGGGCGCCTCAACGCACTGGCGCAGATGGTGGGTCTCGCGGCCTCCCGCGCGACGGCTGCGCTGGTCGGGAACGCGCTCGGGCGGTCGAACGCGAGCAGAGCGTTCGCCGCCATTCGCATGGCGTTGAGGTGGACGACCGGCTCGCTCACCGTGCTCTCGGTGGTCGGCGTCACGAGCACCAGCGCCATCGTGGCCCTCTTCGGCGTCGAGGACGACTCGGGGCTCGCCAGGTTGACCACGGAATGTGTGCAGATCATCTGCATCGGTCTGCCGCTGTTCGGCGGGCAGATCGTGCTGGCGGGCGCGTTCATGGGCGCAGGGTCGCCGAAGGTGCCGCTCTTCGTCACGGTCGTGACCACCCTGCTCGTCCAGCTCCCGGTCAGCGTGGTCCTCGCCTTCCCCTTGGGTTGGGGGCCCACCGGCATCTGGGTCGCGCTACCGCTCACACTCGCCGCGCGGATGGTGCTGTCCTGGATCGTGCTGCAGAGAGGGAAGTGGCGCCGGGTGGGCGCGTAGCCGATCTGCGGCGGAGGGCGAGCGCTACGGGGTACCGGGCGTGCAAGACTCCTGGCAACGCTGCTCGAGCGTGCATCCAGGCGGGAGCGCCGGATAGGTGTTGTCGTAGTGCGACGACGTCCTCAGATCGATGGGGACGACCCGCTCCTGTACGCGCACGTCCTTCACGGCGCATCCCGAGAGCAGCACGGTCGCGCTGTCACGCTCCAGCGCCACGACCGCGTACGCCTGTGTTCCATCCGGGATGCTGTCGACGACCACCTCCCCCGACTGGAACGCGCACGCGTCGAGCGGACCCGAGTCGAAGTACGCGCCCTCGACGGCCCCCGTCTGAAGGTTGTTCAACACATCCGCACAGGCGTTCCGGTCCTCCCCATCCACTTCGGTGACGACGAGGCGAATGGTCTCGGAGAAGAGAAAGGTCGTTTCGTTCGGAAACCGGAGCTGGACCGCGACGTCTTCCTCACGACAACCTGCGAGAGACAGGGTCGAGATGACAATCGCGACCGAGAGGAGAAAAGACGCGCCGTTCTTACGAAAACTCATGACTTGATCCGCCTCACAAAGACCTCAAGAAAGCCTCGAGCTGCCGTTGCTCGTCCGCGCCGAGCGCGGTCCATTCATCGCGAGAGCGCGACGCCTCTCCACCGTGTCGCGACATCACCACGTCGAGGGTGGGAGCGCGGCCATCGTGCATGTAGGGAACGCTCACGGCGTAGCCGCGCAGCCAGGGAGTCCGGTATTCGGTCTCACTCGCGGCGCCGACGGCGATCCCTTCGCCTCCCGTCGCAGATAGATCATGGAGGAGGAGGTCACTGTAGAGCGAGACCTCGCCGCCGCCGCGAGCGGCCAGGCTCGGCACGTGACAGCTCGCGCAGCCGATGTTCTCGAACGCCTCTCTCCCGGCCGCGACGTCTCCCGGATCGTCCGTGGGGCCTCCGGGCGCGGCGAGCGCGTCGAGCAGGAAACCGAGCTGTGACATGGTGTCCGACGAGAGCTCCGGGTCCGCCACGGCGTCCGAGTCGCTTCCGAACTCTGCCCCAGCATCTTCCACGGTGAGCCCCATGTGCGAGTAAGCGCAACCGGCGATTGCAGCGGCGAGAGTACCATGACTGGACTTCCAGCCGAACAGGCCGAAGACTCCGTCGCCCAGATCGGCCAACCGTCCCGACACACCGTCGCCGTCGGAGTCGTCGACGTCCTCGAGGGCGCGGAGGGCGTCGACGTCGACCCTCGAGACGAGCCCCGCGACGAACAGCGACGGTGGCTGCGCGGCGACCAGCACGGCACCCGTCGGCTCCGGACGCACCAGGCCGAGCGTGTGCTTGGAGAGCACCAACCCCGCCGCGGGCGCGGTGACGCGTGAGCCATCGTCCTCACCCTGCCAGATGACGTTCACATCGCGACCGCCCGCGCCGCCCATCCCACCGAGCTGGTGGCAGCTCGCGCAGGCGTCCCCGTCGAAGCTGGGTCCGAGCCCCTGTTCGTCGGTGAACGGACGGCTGAAGACCACGGCCGCCGCCTCGAATTCGGCGGTGTCGACTCCCTCTCTGGGTCCCCCCAGCTCCCCGACCTCGAACTGGGGCGAGGGAGACGCGTAGCGCCCGCCGAAGCGCTCGAGGAACGCGATCAGCTGCCCCTGCGTCCCGGAGTCCAGCGCCACGTAGGCGTCTCGCGCGCGCGTCGCTTCCCCCCCGTGGAAGCGGATCGCCTCGTCGATGGTGTCCGCACGCGCGTCGTGTAGGTAGGGGCCTCCGGCGCCGACGAACCAGAGCGGCGGGGTTCGCATCTCGTTGGGCTCGACGAGCACCCCGCGGAGACCGTCGCCCAGATCCTCTCCCATGTCGTGCAAGAGGAGGTCCGAGTAGAGCGGAATCAGACCGCTCGGCGCAGCCAGCGTCGGGATGTGGCAGGTCGCGCAGCCGACCTCCTCGAACACTTCCTCGCCCGCGAGCGTGTCCGGGGTATGCGGATCGGGCTCGGGGATGCCCAGGAGCATGGCCCAGGTCACGAGGTCGACCAGGGCCTCGGGCGCGAGCTCTGGATCCATCACCTCGTCGACGTCTCGCGTGGGGACATCCGGGTTGCGGACCTGCGGGGCATCCGTGCGACCGACGTCACCCTCCGCCGCGGCGGGCGCGTTGCCGGGGAGCATCGCACGCTCGGTCGGAGTCAGAGGCTCGGTCGTCAACCCGATATGCTCGTACAGCTGCCCGCGGAGCATCCGCTCGACCGACGAGGTCTGCGCCTTGTACCCGATGAAGGCGATGCGGCCGAACTCGATGTTGACCCGGCCGCTCACGCCGTCGCCGTCTGCGTCCATGGGGTCGGCGTTGCTCGCGATCACGTTGGGGGCGATGCGGATGAGCGCTCCGGTGCCCACGATGTGGGGCGCGTGTCGTCGGGCCCAGAGCGTGACTTCGCCAGCGGTCGGTTGGCGAGGAGAGCCCGTGGTTCGGTAGTGCGACTGGGTCCCGTTGGTGCCCAGCGGATCCTGAGAGCCGTCCCGAAAGGTGCGGTAGACGAGGTAGGTGTCCCGGTAGCGTGAAGCGCGACCACCGACGACGGGGGACTCGTGGCACGTCCTGCAGCCGGTCGTGCTGAAGAGCGGCCCCTGCCCCTCCTCCACCGTCCAGGTCCTGTTGAAGATCTCGCGGCCCCGCGCGAACACCTCCAGCTGCGCGGCCGTGGCGTCACGGACCGGCTCGCCGGGCTCGGCGAAGATGTTCTCGTCGATCGTCTGGGGGCCGACGCCGCCGTCGGTGCTGGGCTCTGGCCCATCGCAGCCGAAGACGACCACGCAGGCGGCGAGGAAGGAGTACCTGGCGAACGGAATTATGGAGCTCCCCAGAACGGATGAGGACGAAGAAGACTGCATGACGTCGCTACAAGCCGTGCTGGAGGTGAGGGCAGCGCTGCGCCGCTCTACCTGAACCCAAGGCTCGACCGACATACCGTTGCCCAGCCGATTCTCACGGTCAAGGGATATGCACGTCACCAAACGGTTGTGGGTATCCGACATGACTGGCATCATGGTGGGATGAGCTTGCGTGTGATCGGTGCGGGGTGGGGACGGACGGGAACGACCTCGCTGCGCAAGGCGCTGGAGCTCCTGGGCCTGGGCCCCTGCTATCACTGGAGCTCGGTCCGCGAGAAGGACGTCGCGCTCTGGCGGCAGGTCACGCTCGAGGAGAGTTTCCCCTGGGAACAGATCTTCGATGGCTTCTCGTCTGCCGTCGACTGGCCGGCGTCGCACTACTGGCGAGAGCTCGCGACCAGATACCCCGAGGCCAAGGTGATTCTGACTCATCGGGATCCTCACGACTGGTTCAAGAGCGCGAACAGCACGATCTACGCCATGGTCAGCCACGACCTCGAGACGTTCGACGGGAGCGGCCTCGGGTGGGCGCCGGAGACGGCGAAAGACATGGTGCGGGTCACCCGCAACATCGCCATCGAGCGCGCGCTGGGGGCGCCGTTCGAGGAGCGGCCCCACGAGAACGAGGCGCTGGTGGTGGAGCGTTTCCAGCAGCACCTGGAGACCGTGCGAGCGAGCCTGCCCAGCGAGCGCCTTCTGGACTTCCAGGTATCGGAGGGCTGGGGCCCGCTCTGCGAGTTCCTCGAGGTCGACGTTCCCGATGAGCCTTTCCCGCACGTGAACGCGCGCGCTCGCTTCCGTGACCGAAACAAGCTCTGACCGCTCCCCCGCCGCCGACGCGTCGGCGCCCGCCGGCCCGGATCAACCATGCAACTCCTGCATGACCTGACCCGGCGCGCTCTGCAGGTCTGACACGATCTTCGGCCCAGACTGCAACTCAGCCGCGCTGTACGCGTTGGCCCGCATGTTGCGCAAGTTTGGGACACCAGGCCTCACGGGACCTGGTCGGCACTATCTGCGGACATTGGAGAGGTATGAACACGCGAACCAGCATTCTGTTGTTGATGGGCTCGATGGCGCTCGGGTGCGCCTACGACGTCGGCTCCTCTTCGGAGGCCGTCCGAGGGGGCGGGGGACGTGATGCGCGGCAGGGAGACGAGCTCTTCCACCACGAGACCTTCGGCGGGAACGGCCGGACGTGTACGTCCTGCCATCGCCTCGAGAACAACGGGACCATCGATCCCGCGTTCATCGCGACGCTGCCGCCCTCCGACCCGCTGTTCGCGGCGATCGACAGCGACACCGGCGATGGCACGAGCTACACCGCCCTGGCCACGCGCGCGACGGTCAACGTGACCATCCCGCTGCCGCCCAACGTTCGCCCCTGCGACGAGCCCGGCCTCACCGAGGTGACCGTGCGCCGCGCCGTCCCGACCGTGTTCAACATGGCGGTCGAGAGCGTGTTCAACCAGGACGGGAGCGCGACCGACCTGGAGACGCAGGCGCTCGGCGCCGTGTTCGCTCACTTCGAGCCCACCCAGGTCCCGACGAGCGAAGAGCTCACCCAGATCGCCGCGTTCCAGGAGACGCTCTTCAATCGGCGTGACATCCGGCGCTGGTCCCGCACGGGCCGTCGTCCCCCCGAGCTGCCGGCGGGCCGCACTGCGCAGGAGATCCGCGGGCGCGAGTTCTTCGTCCCCGAGGGCCAGTGCGGCGTGTGCCACTCCGGTCCGATGCTGAACGAGACCTCGGAGTTCCACCCCGGCAAGCCCATCGGCACGCGCATCGAGCAGATTCTGACCGGTCGAGTCGGATCGCGTCCGCAGCCCGTGCGTCCCTGGTGCGTGTTCAACCCGGCCGGTGACGTCATCGCCCGCCCGCCCTTCCCCGTCGCCGACCCGGGCGTCGGCGCGCTGACGGGCGTCCCCCTCGACATCGGCGCCTTCAAGATCCCGACGCTCTGGGGCGCAGTCGACACCGCGCCGTACTTCCACGACAGCTCCGCGCTCGACCTCCGGGCGGTCATGGACCACTACAACCTCTTCTTCGGGATCGCCCGGCAGTTCGGCCCGCCGCTGAGCGAAGAGGACATCGACGCGGTCATCGCCTACATGCAGCTCCTGAACGTCGACCTCGCGGCTCCTCGCCATCGCCACGATGACGACGACGACGACGACGATGACGATGACGACGACGACGACGACGACGACGACGACGACTGAGCTCGGCCGACGACTCAGATAGCGCCGAAGCGCCCAGGTCCACCGGACCTGGGCGCTTTCATTCGTCCGTCGCGCTCAATCGACCTCGGGTACCATCTTCGAGATGATGTCGTGAATCCGGCGCGTGTCGTAGAAGCGGAGCGCACGCGAGCCCAGCTTCACCTCGTCCTTGTGCTGGAGCTCCACCTCCTCTCCAGGGTTCACGAACGCCCCGTTGACCTGGGTGCCGTTGCTCGAGCCCGTGTCGGAGATGTACACGCCGCCGCGCTTGTCCGTGCGAACCCGCGCGTGCGTCTTCGAGATGCTGTCGTGCGGAATGCAGACGTCGTTCTTGGAGCTCCGACCGATCGTGATGCCTCGGCCAAAGAGGCTTTGGCGCGTCTGGCGGATCACGAAGGCCTCGTGGCCCCCGAGATCCAGCGGCGCTCGGAGGCTCGGCATGCTGCCGATCACCGTCGCCACGGTGGTGGACGCATCCTCTGCAGGGCTCGCGTCCGGCGCAGGCCCTGCAAGTAGGTGGCCGCCGACCTCCTCGAAGAACGCCTCGGGCGTGCATCTCTGGGCGACGGGGATCAGCTCGGCGATTCGCTTCGTGGATGACATGTAGGAGTCCTCGTCCTCATTCCGTGTGCACTGAGTCCGCGCGGTTGGAGTGGCGCAGCGCTTGACGAACGGCCTCTTCCATCGAGCACTCCGCGAGCCGACGCATGACGTCCCGCACGAGCGCTTCGAGATCACTCTCGCGTCGGAGCGCCTCCGTGTATCGCATGCAGGTGAAGGAGACGTTGTGATAGAGCGGCGCCTTGCTCGGATCCTGCTTCTGCAGCTCGAGCGCGATGGCCGCCGCGAGCTGGTCATTCGGGTCGGCCACCGCGCGGTTGAGCACGTCGAAGTGAGCGATCGAGAGGTCGGCGATGGCGTCCGCCTCTGGCCTCCGGTCGGCCTCATAGCGCGACAGGGCCTCCTCCCAGTCCTCTCCCGAGTCGCGAAGGACCGCCCTGAGCGCGATCGCGTCCTCGAAGCTCGAGTTGCATCCCTGACCATACGAAGGGAAAATAGCATGACACGCGTCGCCGATGAGGAGGACACGGCCCGCGAGCGCCCAGGGCGAGCAGCGGATCGTGATCATCGTGCCGTTGGGCCGCTCGAAGTACTCTTCGAGCATCGGCGCCGCGTCGGTCGCGACGTCGGGGAACTGCTCCTCGAACAGGCGGGCGAGCTCGGCGGGGCTCGTCATGGCGGCGTGGGAGACGGGGCCCTCGCGCGGGATCTGGAGCGAGAGCGTCATGGACCCGTCGAGGTTCGGGAACCCGATCAGCATGTAGCCGCCTCGCGGCCAGATGTGCACGGCGTGCCGGTTGTCCGCCCAGTCCGCGTCGGCTGACGGCGTCACGATGAACTCCGCGTACTCGAGCCGTGAATAGCGCTGACTGAAATTGAAGAATCGCAACCTATGCTGCATCCGATTGCGAATCGTCGAGTAGGCGCCGTCGGCTGCGACGAGCAGCTTCGCGGTCCGCTCCTCCGGCTCGTGACCCGCGCGGCGGATTCGGACCGACGGCGTCTCGAGATCCACGTCCTGACAGCTCGCGCGGAACACGAACTTGGCCCCCTTCGACTCCGCGACGTCGACCAGGATGGCTGTCAGCTCGTGCCTCCGGATCGCGTAGATGGCCTCTTCCTGATGACCGTAGGGCGCGAAGTCCCGGTGGCCATCCGCGTAGTGGATGACGCGACCGTAGAGCGGAACGGCGAGCTGTAGGACGCGCTCCTCCGCGCCGATCGCTCGGAGCGCGGCGAGTCCGCGGGCCGCCATCGTGAGGTTGATGGATCGTCCCGACTGGGCGTCCTCTTCCCGAGGGTCACGTCGCTTGTCGATGACCTCGACGTCGAAACCGTCCTCGGCGAGGAGGGCCGCGAGCATGGACCCCGCGGGCCCGGCGCCCACGATCAAGATCGGCTCGGATGTTTCAGTCATTGGCCTACTACTCCTCGTCACCCAGACCATACGAAGACCACTTGCTCATGAAGGTGCGCAAGGGCATGTTGAGCCGCTTGGCCGCGGCGGTCTTGTTGCCGTCCGACTCCTCCATCGCGCGCATCATGAGCGAGGCCTCGAAGCGCCGAACACGATCTCTGAACGGCACGTTCAGGTTGGTCTTGGCGCTCTGCTCCTCGACGAAGTGGGCCGGCTGAACGCTCGGCGGCAGCTCGCTGACCTCCACTCGTTCACCGCGCGACATGACCACGGCGCGCTCGATGGCGTTTCGGAGCTCGCGAACGTTCCCGGGCCAGTCGTAGGTCTCGAGCGCGAGGACCGTCTCGGGGCTGAGCGCGGAGACGGACCTCCCGTGCGCGCGGCTCGCGCGCTCCATGAACTCCTCCGCGAGGGGAACGATCTCGCCGCGCCGTGCGCGCAAGGGCGGCACGGCCACCGTGAACGTGTTGATGCGGAACATCAGGTCGAGCCGGAAGGTGCCAGCGTCCGTCATCTTTCGCAGATCCCGATGCGTCGCGGCCAGGATCCGCACGTCGACGCTCACCTCACGCGTCCCACCGACGCGGACCAGAGTCCCCGTCTCGATCGCTCGCAGCAGGGCCGCCTGGGCTGCGAGGCTCAGCTCACCGACCTCATCCAGAAAGAGCGTCCCGCCGTTCGCGCGCTCGAACAGGCCTTCGTGAGCGCGATCGGCGCCCGTGAACGCGCCGCGCTCGTGCCCGAAAAGCGTGCTCTCCACGAGAGTGGGCGCGATGGCCCCGCAGTTGACCTTCACGAGCGGGCCGTCAGCACGCCGACTCCGCTGATGAATGAACTCGGCGATGAGCTCTTTTCCGGATCCCGTCTCTCCCTGGATCAGCGTGGTCGCGTCGCTGCGAGCGATACGCTCGGCCAGCTCGTACACCTCGCGCATCTCCGGTGTGCGGACGACCGCGCCGTCCTGGGGAGCGACGCTCGCAGCCGAGGGGGAGCCCGCGCGCCTCGCCTCGAGTCGCCTCGCCAGCTCGTCGAGGAGCTCGTCGCCGCGCGCGCACGGGCCCGGGAACGGGACGGTCGCGTGGATGACCCTGACCCCCTTTGCAGGCGCCGCGTCGTTCATCGCGCGCGCGAGCCGCGCGCCGTCTTGCTCGCTCACGCCCGGCATCAAGACGATCAGCGACTCCGTCCCGAACGACGCGATGATGTCCTCGTCGCGCAGCCTCTTCTCGATGCTCGGCAGCCAGACGCTCAGGTGGCGTTCGTGGCCCGTCGCCTCGAAGAGCGCCAGCGTCAGCTCGCGCCCCGTCTCGCGCGCCTCCGCGAGCTCGGCCTCGATGACGGGCTCGATGTCGTCGTAGGCCACGACCTGCGAAGCGAAGCGCTCCTGCCCACCTCGCACGATGGCGACGACGTCCCCGATCTCGATCCGGTCTCCCAGGCGGAGCTGGGTTCGCTCGACCTCGCGCATGTTCACGAAGGTCCCGTTGCGCGACTCGCAGTCCTCGATCCACAGCGCAGCCCCCTTCCAGCGGATCACGGCGTGGCGACGCGAGACCGAGGGGTCGTGCAGCGGGATGTCTGCCTCGGCGGCCCGACCGAGGACGATGTCGCCGCCCGGGACCAGGGGAACTCGCCAGGTGCACTCCGGCAGAAACACCTGCAGCGAGGCGTCTCCCACCGTCGGTGGTCCACCCATCGGCCCACCCGTCGTCAGCGTCGATTCGTCAGGCACTCTTCTCAGTGTAGGCCGGTCAAGGTGTGGCGATGGAGCGGCGAGCGAGGGACTCCATCATTTGCCTGGCTTCCGCCGTGGCGCGCTCGACCGCCTGCGCGTCTCCGGCCTCGTAGTCGCGAAGTACGCGGGCGTGCCAGTGGTGCCGTGAGAGCGCACGTCGCTGGCGATGGAGCACGTCGGTGCGCCTCTGCGCCTCGAATTCGGAGAGGCCAGCCCCCACGTCGGAGGCGTCCGCGATCACCCCGGCCAGCGTGATGCCGTCCTCCAAGGCGAGGAGCGTGCCGAAACCTCCGGCGTAGTTGGCGGTGTGAGCCGCGTCACCGATCAGCACGATGTGATCGCGGCTCCACCGTGTGAGGGAGAGGTTCTGAAAGCGACTCCAGCGGAGCGTCCCGCCCGGCAGCAGCCCCACCCCGTCGAGGTCCGGCGCGAAGATCGCTTCGAGCGCCGAGAGCGTCTGCGCCTGGTCCATCTCCGCGAAGCCGCGCCGGGCATGGGTCTCCGCCGTGCATTCCACGATGAAGGTGCTCAGCGCGGGCGCGTATGGGTAGACGAACGACAGGAAGAGGTCTCCCTCGTGTTCCCGGAAGATGGTCTCCAGTCCGTCGAAGCAACGAGGAGCGGCGAGCCAGGTGTGGTAGGTCGAGGCCTCGCTGACTTCGACCTCTCGCGCGTCGGCGACGAGCCCTCGGAGTCGACTGTGCACGCCGTCGGCGGCGACGACGACGTCCCACTCGCTGCTGTCGAAGTCCTCCGGGCCTCGGACGTCGGTCTCGAACTCGACGATGACGCCCAGCCGTCGACTCTCCCGCTGAAGCCACCTCACGAAGGTGGTGCGCTCGATGGTCAAGAGATCGATGTCGTGCTGGAGATACCGGTCGCCGCGCCACTGGATGTAGGACGTGTCGACCGACCAGCGCGCGTCGTCGTAGCCGAGCGCGTCCAGCATGGCCGAGGGCATCGTGACGCCGAAGCCGATCTCGGCGGCCTCGGGGCGGCGCTCTCGCACGACGATCTTCCACGAGGGTGCGCGCCGCTTCAGCGTCAGCGCGAAGCTCAACCCGGCCGGGCCGCCGCCGATGACGAGCGCCGAGCTCACTCGCTCCCCTCGATGTGCTCGTTGAACTGCTTGCGCGTGTTCTTCCTGGGAAAAGGCTCGTCGGGGACCGCCACACCGAGGAACGCGCAGAGGGGCTCCCAGCCCTCCGAGACCTCGAAGTGCAGGAGTCGCTCGGGAGCGATCGCCTCCTTGACGGCCCGCGTGTGCGCTTCGAAGCAGCGCCGAACCAGGTCGGGGTCCTCGTGCGGCCGCTCGTCGAAGGGCGCGCCCAGCGTCTCCTCGATGATGATGCGGCGCGAGAGCCGGATGAGCGCTCGACTCTCCTCGGCCGTCCAGCCAGGGCGCTCGTCCCCGAACTCCTCGAGCGGACGGTTCATGAAGCGGTAGATGGTCTGCGTCGCGCTCTCGAACCAGCGTTCGGGGTCGCGCGTGGTCAGCACGACTTTCGACTCGGGGAAGGCTTCGGCGATCTCCCGATAGAAGTGCGAGGCCGGCCAGTCGATGGCGGCGCCCCATCCCTCGAGCAGCTTCGCCCAGTCCACCGGCTTCCCCGCGAGCGCGTCGAACCAGACCGGTACCTCGTGGGGCTTCACCTCTGCCCAGTGATAGCAGCGACCGCAGCCCAGCTTCTCGAGCGCGACCTTGAGGGAGCTGGTGCCGGTTCGCCCCCAGCCCGCGCCTATGATTCGAAGCGTCACCTTCCGTCCTTTCGCGTCTCGCGCGAAGCCTCGAGCCATCGCTCGATCGACTCCACGACCCGTCCCGCATCAGGGCCCCTCAACATACCAAAATGCGAGGCCTCGAGCGTCGCTACCTCCAGAGTCGGGAGGGCCAGGCGCCAGCCCGCTGCGGCCGCATCGGTCCCACCGAGGCCGTTGCCCTCCGACGCGAAGAGCGTCATCGCTCGCACTCCGGGCGCGGCGGTCGAGCTGCCCTCGCGACTGAGGCGCAGCGCCGCGGCGTACGCGTCGAGTTGGCGCTCCAGCAGCGCACGCTCGGAATCCGTGGAGCCGATCCCCGCCGAGGCGAGCGCCGCGAAGACCGTCTCGCGAGAGGCGCCGTCGGCGAGCGCATCGGGACGCTCCCCCGACGCCATCGCCAGCAGCTCGCGCGCCCACTTGAGGCGGACGATCTCATCCGTCAGCGCGCCTACGGGGCCAGTCAGAGGCGGGGGATCGAGCAAGAACAGGCGGACGTCGCACCCCTCTGCCGACAGCACCCGCGCCGCCGCGAGCGCGAAGAAGGAGCCCGCGGAGTGCGCGAGGAGATGAACGGCGTCTCCCTCGGACCTCGCGCGGACGACCGCGGCGTAGCGCTGCGCGAGCGTCTCGAGCGATCCCTCGTCCGACATTCGCGAGTGAGCGAGCCCGAGCATGGTGGCGCGCCCCTCGAGGCGGTCCGCCAGCTCGACGAAGTGTCCGACGGTCCCGGCGAGCGAGTGCAGCGCGAAGACGGTCGGCGCCGGGCCTCGGCTGAGCGTCACGACGCGCGTGGAGTCGGCGCGCGAGCCCGCATCGGCGTCGAGCAGCTCGGCCATTCGAGCCACGGTCCGCCGCTCGAACACGTCGAGCAGGTCGACTCGCCGAGCCAGTCCGTCCTCGAGCTCGGCGACGAGCTTCACCGCGAGCAGGGAGTGGCCGCCGAGCGCAAAGAAGTCTGCGTGTCTGCCGACACTCGAGACGCCGAGGATCCGAGACCAGATCCGCGCGAGCGCGACCTCCGTGGCCGTGACCGGTGGCTCGGTCGGGCCTGTGTCCCAGCTGGGCGCGGGCAACGCCCTTCGGTCGATCTTGCCGTTCTCGGTCAGAGGGAGGGAGTCCAGGTGCACCCAGGCGCTGGGGATCATGTGTTCGGGCAGACGCGCCCCGAGGTCGGCCGCCAACCGACGATCGTCGGTCGCGCTCCCGACCACGTACGCCACGAGGTGCAGGCCGCGCTCGTCGTCGCGTCGCGCGAGCACGACCGCGCTGCGCACGCCGCGGATCGCCCGGACCTGCGCCTCGACCTCGCCGAGCTCCACGCGGTATCCGCGGATCTTCACCTGTCCGTCCGCGCGCCCGAGGAACTCCAGGCGCCCATCGGGCAGTGACCGCACGTGGTCACCAGTCCGATAGGCGCGCGCGCCAGGGCTGACTCCGGAGGGGTCGGGTACGAAGCGCTCCGCCGTCAACCGCGGTCGCCCGAGGTAGCCGCGAGACACGCTCGGGCCGGCGATCCAGAGCTCCCCGGGGACGCCGCTCGGGACCTCGTCCGTCAGCGGGTCGACGACCAGCAGCCGGGCGCCGCCAATCGGCGCGCCGATCGGGACCGACGCGCCACCCGGCCGAGAGACGCGCTCCATGGCGACGGCGACGGTGGTCTCGGAGGGCCCGTAGCTGTTGAAGGCCTCACACCGGTCCCCGATGGAGTTGGCCAGCGACCAGGGAAAGGTCTCGCCACCGAGCACGACCGCTTCGCGCGGTAGGACACCCTCTGCCGTGCTCAGCAGCGCCTCCATGTGTGGCGGCACGGTCTTGAGGAAGTCGACACTACGACGCTCCAGGTAGCTCGCCAGGCGGCGCGGCGACTTCGCGACCTCCGGCGTGAGCAGGTGGAGCACGCCGCCGCTCGTGAGCGCGCCATACACGGCGGTGTTCCCGACGTCGGCGGAGAGCGTCGTCAACACTGCGTGCGATTTCCCTGGTGCGAGCGCGAGCTTCGAGCCGAGCCCGGTCAGATAGCGGCGCATGCCCGCGTGCTCCACCGCGACCCCCTTGGGCGTGCCCGTCGAGCCGGAGGTGTAGGTCACGTAGAGCAGCCCCGTCGCGTGGCGACGCAGATCGAGGTCCTGGGAGCCGTCACGGCAGTCTGCGAACGTGGCCGTCGGGATCGGCGCAGAGAGCGTGAGGGCGTCCAGCTCGTGCGCACCACCCAGGAGGAGCACCGCGCCCGAGTCGGTGAGCTGATGGGCCAGGCGCTCTTGCGGGTGCTCGGGGTCCAACGCGACGTAGGCCGCGCCCGCGCGCATCACGCCCACCATCGCCACCACGGTGTCGATCGTGCGTGTGGCGAGCAGAGCCACACGATCCTCGTGGCCGACGCCACGCTCCCGCAGCGCGCCGGCGACGGCACCCGCGCCGCGCCACAGCTCAGCGTAGGAGAGGGTCTCGTCGCCCGCGCAGAGCGCGAGGGCGTCAGGGGTGTCGAGCGCCCAGCGCCCGATCAGCGCGTCGACCGGTCGTGCGTCGATGGGCGGTGGAGCCGCGTGTCTCGGCGCCGTCTGGTCTCGCGCGAGCAGCGGCACCTGACCCAGCGGCCGGTCGGGGTCGGACATCACCCGATCGAGCAGGTCCTCGAAGCGGCGGGCCATCCCCTCGACGCTCTGCGGCTCGAACAAGCTCGCGTCGAACGCGAGCATGCCGGCGAGCGCGCTCCCGTCGTCAACGAGCGTCAGCGACAGATCGAACTTGCAGGTCACCTCGTCGGGCGACACGAGCTGCGCGTCGAGGCCCGGCATACCAGGCGTCGCGGGCGCACCGCTCTGGAGGGAGAACATCACCTGGAACAGGGGGGTGTGGCGCGTGTCCCGCGAGGGCGCGAGGGCGGCGACCAGTCGTTCGAACGGCACATCCTGGTGCGCATAGGCGTCGAGGGTCGTCTCTCGCACCTGCGCGATCAGCTGCCGGAAGGTGAGCTCCGGTCGCACGCGGCCTCGAAGGACGAGCGTGTTCACGAAGAACCCCACCAGCGGCTCGAGCTCAGCGACGCGCCGCCCCGCGATCGGCGTCCCGACGCACACGTCGTCCGTGCGCGCGTAGCGCGCGAGGAGGAGCTGCCATGCCGCGAGCAGGACCATGAAGCTCGTCGCCCCGCCCTCGCGCGCCAGCTCGCGCGCCCGGCGCGCGGCCGAGCCCGTCGCGCGCAGGCGGACCACGCCGCCTCGCTCCCCCTTGAGATGCGGGCGCGGGTGATCGATGGGCAGCTCGAGAGACGGCGGAGCTCCAGCGAGCTGCGCCCGCCAGTAGGAGAGCTGCCGGTCGAGCTCGTCACCGACCAGCCACCGGCGCTGCCAGAGGGCGTAGTCCGCGTACTGGATCTCGAGCGGCGCGACCTCCGCCTCCCGCCCTTCCAGCTCCGCGCGATAGAGCGCCGCCAGCTCCGACAGGACCACACCGGACGACCATCCGTCCCCTGCCACGTGATGGAGCACGATGACCAGCCAGCGCTCCTCCTGCGGGCCTTCGAGGAGGTGCGCGCGGATGGGAGACTCCGCGGCGAGATCGAACGGCCGCCCGACGATGGCTCCGACCCGCCGCCGCGCGCTCGACTCGCCATCCACCCGCTCCAGCGCCAACGCCAGCGGACTGGGTGGATCGACGACCTGGACGGGAGCCCCGTCGCGACTGACGATCCGTGTTCGCAAGATCTCATGTCGCTCGACGATGGCGTTCAGCGCACGGCTCAGCGGCGTGAGCGCCAGCCGGCCGCGGAGCCTGAGCACCAGCGGGATGTTGTAGGAAGCGCTCTCCGGGCGGAGCTGCTGAAGGAACCAGAGCCGCTCCTGGGCGAAAGAGGTCGGCACCTCTCGACTCGACGCGTCGCGCGGCGTGATCGGGGGCAGGTCACGCCTCTGCGCCTCGTCGATCCGTGACGCCATCGCGGCCAACGTGGGCCCCTCGAAGACGGATCGGAGCGACAGCTCCACGCCGAGCTCTTCGCGGACGCGAGACGCGACGCGCGTGGCCACCAGCGAATGTCCACCCAGCGCGAAGAAGTCATCCTCTCGCTTGAGATCGACGTCGATCCCGAGGAGGTCCTGCCACAGCGCCGCGAGCCACCGCTCGGACTCCGTCCGCGGCGCCTCGCCGTCCGCGGTCGCGGCCCAGGCCGGCTCGGGCAAGGCGGCCCGATCGATCTTCCCGTTCGGTGTGAGCGGCAGCGCCGATAGCGACACGAACTGGTTGGGGACCATGTGTCCCGGGAGGCGCTCCGCGGCCAAACGCTCGAGGCCGCCGAGGTCGCCGTTCTCAGCCACGACGTACGCCACGAGCCGCTCCACACCGCGCGCGTTGCGCCGGACCTCGACGACGGCCGCCCGGACCCTCGGCTCCGACTCGAGCACCGACTCGATCTCCCCCAGCTCGACGCGCTGACCTCGCAGCTTCACTTGCCGATCGATTCGGCCCAGGAAAGCGAGCTCTGCGTCCTGGGTCCAGCGGACGAGATCGCCGGTGCGATAGATGCGCTCGCCCGGATCGCCGAAGGGGTCGGGGCGGAAGCGATCCGCCGTCAGGGAGGGTCGGCCGACGTAGCCCCGCGCGACCTGCCGACCGCCCACGCAGAGCTCTCCGGGGACCCCCTCGAGCGTGGGCTCCAGGGCGCCATCGAGCACGAGCGCGCTGGTTCCCGGGAGGGGCCGCCCGAGCGTCGGCTCGACGCCGGTGCGCACGAGCCCGTAGGTCGAGACGACCGTATTCTCGGTGGGCCCGTAGTGATTGACCAGCTCGAACGGGAGCGCCGACACGTCCACGCGATGCAGTCGGTCTCCGCCCGTCAGCAACGTCTTCAACCGCGGCGGCGTCGACGCCTCGCTGGAGAGCATCGCCTCGGCGAGCGGCGTCGCCATGAACGCGATCTCGACACCGGCCTCAGCGAGGTGGTCCGCCAGCGCGCTCGGGTCTCGCCGCGCGTCCCCGAGCACGATGGAGACCGTCGCTCCCGCCGCGAGCGCGGGCCAGATCTCCCAGACCGACGCGTCGAACCCGACCCCCGCCAGCTGTGTCACCGTCACGCCTGGGCCGACGGGGTAGACGTCTCGATGCCACGCGCAGAGCGAGGAGAGCTGCTCGTGTGCGACGGCGACGCCCTTCGGTCGCCCCGTCGTGCCCGACGTGTAGATGACGTAGGCCTCATCTCGCGCTGTCGGTCGCCGCGGGCTCCCTGCGGCGGCGGAGAGCGCGTCGAGCTCGACGATGGGAGCCGCCACCGCGGTCAGGCGAGCTCGGGCGGGCGGGTCGGCCACGACCAACGCCGCGTCGCTGTCCTCGACCATGTACGCGATGCGATCGTCGGGGTAGGACGGGTCGATCGAGACGTACGCCGCGCCCGACCTCATCACCGCCAGCGCGGCGCAGACGAAGTCCTGCCCGGGCGGGAGGCAGACGGCGACGCGTCGTCCCGGCCCGACGCCTCGAGAGGCGAGCCCTCCCGCGACGCGGTCGACGCGGTCGATCAACGCTCGATAGGTCGTGCGGACGTCGCCCGAGACGAGCGCCACCGCATCCGGAGACTCTCCCGCGCGCGCCTCCACGAGCGCGGGAACGGTGCGCGGATCACAGGGCAACTCGGGCCCGTTGGCCCAGCTCGTCGTGAGCCGCGCGTGCTCCGCCTCGTCGAGGAACGAGCGCCGCGCGAGCTCCTCACGCGGCGCCTCGAGGACGCGATCCAGGACGCGGAGGAAGTGGGTCACGTGCCGCTGGGCCGTCTGGGGCTCGAACAGCGCCGCGTCGTACTCGAGTCGGCCGATCAGCGAGTCGCCCTTCTGCACGAGCATCAGGGAGAGGTCGAACTTGGCCTCCGCCGGCGCGACCTCCAGCCGCTCCGCGACGACTCCCAGGAGCTCACCGGTCCGCCCCTCGTCTCGATGAAGGGAGAACATCACCTGGAAGAGAGGTGGGGTCGAGGCTTCGCGCTCCACCCCGAGCTCCGCGACGAGCTTCTCGAACGGGACGTCCTGATGGGCCTGCGCTTCCAAGAGCGTGTCGGTCGTGCTGCGCACCAGCGACTCGAAGTCGAAGGCCTCACCGACCTTCATCCGCAAGACGAGGGTGTTGACGAAGAAGCCCACCAGCTCCTCGAGCTCGGCCGCCCGCCGGCCCGCGACGGGCGTACCGATGACGAAGTCGTCCGTGCGCGAGTAGCGAGCGAGCAGGACAGCCCAGGCCGACAGGAGGACGGTGAACGGCGAGCCACCGAGCTGACGCGCGAGGCGATGCACGGCCGCCGACGTGGTGGGAGGCATCGAGAACCGGATCGCGTCCGCCGGGCTCCGCTTGATCGCCGGGCGTGGCCTGTCGAGCGGGAGCTCCAGTACGGGGGGCGCGCCGTCCAGTCGCTCCCGCCAGTAGGCGAGCTGCGCGTCCAGCGCGTCTCCAAGCAGCCAGCTGCGCTGCCAAGCGGCGTAGTCGCGATACTGGACGGGCAGCACCGGCAGGAGCGGCTCTCGCTCCTCGATCTCCGCGCGGTAGAGCTCCGTGAGATCGCGCGAGACCACGCCGTTCGACCAGCCATCACCCGCGATGTGGTGAATCACCAGCACGAAGACGTGCTCGGCGGGCGCGATCTCGATCAGCAGCGCGCGCGCGAGCGGGGCGCGAGCGAGGTCGAACGGTCGACGCGCGAAGCCCTCGGCCTGACGCCGCGCGTCCTCCCGCCTCGCCTCGAGGGTCGCGCCCTCTGCGGCCAGCTCCGAGTACGCCGCGCGCACTTCGGACTCGACCGATTGCAGCGGCGCTCCTTCGCGCTCGACGAACCGCGTTCGCAGCACCTCGTGCCGTTCGAAGAGCTGGTCCAGGGCTCGGAGGAGGGCACCTCGGTCGAGCTCACCGACCAGCGTGAACGCCTCGGGGATGTTGTAGGCGGCGCTGTCGGGGTCGAGGCGCTGCAGAAACCACAGGCGCTCTTGCGCGAACGAAGCCGGGACCACTCCCGCCGTCTCCACGCGGGTGAGCGTGGGCAGCGCGCGCCGCGCGGCCCCCTCGACGACCTTCGCGAGCGCGGAGAGTCGGGGGGAGGCGAAGACGCTACGGAGCTCGACCTCTACGCCGAACCGCTCTCGGGCGCGCGCGATCATCCGGGTGGCGAGCAGCGAGTGGCCGCCGAGCGCGAAGAAGTCGTCGTTCCGTCCCACGCGCGCCACGTCGAGGAGCGCCGTCCACACCTCGGCCAGCTCGACCTCGGTGGGGGTCGAGGGGGGCTCGTAGACGGCGCTCTCCCACTCGGGCTCCGGGAGCGTCTTGCGGTCTACCTTGCCGCTGGGCGTCAGCGGGAGCTCCGTGAGCCTCACCAAGGCGGCCGGCACCATGTACTCGGGGAGCTCGTTCTCGAGGGCGGCGCGGACCGTCTCGGCCGAGGCGTCGCCCAGCAGGTATCCGACGAGGCGCTGCTCCAGCCCCGAGCCGCGGACCGCGGCCACCGCGCGACGAACGCCGGGCACGGACTCCATGGCGACCTCGACCTCGCCGAGCTCGATGCGGAACCCGCGCAGCTTGACCTGATGATCGAGCCGCCCAAGATAATCGAGTTGTCCATCCGAGCGCCAGCGGCACAGATCGCCGGTTCGGTACAGGCGGTCGCCGGGCGCGCCCTCGTCGTCGGGGCGGAACCGGTCCGCCGTCAGGGCAGGCCGCGCGTGATAGCCGCGCGAGACCTGCACGCCGCCGATGCACAGCTCGCCGGGAACGCCGATGGGCTGGGTGAGCTGCGCTCCGCTCACCACGCGCAATCGGGTGTTGGCGATCGGCGCGCCGATCGGGACGCGCGCGGAGGGGTCGCCCGGGACGCAGCGCCAATGGCTCACGTCCACCGCGGCCTCGGTCGGGCCGTAGAGGTTCTCGACCGCGACCTTCGGCGCCAGCGAGTGCGTCCTCTCGACGAGCTCCCGACTCAGCGCCTCACCGCTGCAGACGATGCGACGCAGCGACGGCGGCGCCCCACCCTCGTCTTCGAGGTGGAACAGGAACGACTCGAGCATCGACGGCACGAAGTGCGCCGTGGACACCCCCGCCTCGCGGAAGAGGCGCGCGAGATACACGGGGTCCTTGTGCCCCTCCGGCTCGGCCACGACGAGGGTCGCCCCCGCATGCAGAGGCCAGAACAGCTCCCACACAGAGACGTCGAAGCTGTAGGGCGTCTTGTGTACGAGGACGTCGCCCGGGCCGATCGGGAAAGCCTCTTGCATCCAATGCAAGCGATTGACGATCCCCTCGTGGGTGTTCGTCGCCCCCTTCGGCCGACCGGTCGAGCCCGACGTGTAGATCATGTACGCCGCGTCGCGGGGAAGGCACGAGAGGGGCGCCCGAGCGCCGTCTCCGAGCTCGTCGACGCGCACACGAGTGAGCTGTCCGTCGGGGAGGCGACCCTCGGTGCTCTCATGGACCAACACCACGGCGGCGCCACAGTCCGACGCCATGTAGGACAGCCGCTCCGCCGGCAGGGTGGGATCCAGAGGGACGTACGCGCAGCCCGCCGCGACCACGCCGTGGACGGCGACGAGGAGATCGAAGGACCGTTCGAGGCAGACCCCGACGACCGCTCCCGGCCGGGCTCCGCGAGCGCGGAGCGCCGCCGCGACGCCGTTCACGCGTGCCTCGAACGACGCGAACGTCAGCTCCCCTTCCACCTCGCTCTTCAGCGCGATGGCGAGCGGCTGGGCGTCCACGCGACGTCGCAGCAACGCAGGCAGGGTGGTCGGGGCGCCGTAGCTCCGCGCGGTGTCGTTCCACGCGCGGAGCTCCTCCGCCTCGGTCTCCGGAAGCAAGCGAAGCTCCGGCAACGGTCGGTCCGGCGAATCCAGGAGGGTCTCGAGGAACGCGCCGAACTGCGCCGCGAGCCGACGCATCGACGAGGCCGCGAACAGATCGGCGTCGTAGCTGAGCGCCCCCGTGTAGGAGTCCGGCGTCCGAGCCAGCTGCAGCGAGACGTCGAACTTCTCGTAGGCGATCTCGCCGCGCAGCGCGCTCGCCTCACCACCGAAGAGCGATCGCTCGCTCCCGACCGACGAGTCGAGGCTGAACATGCTCTGGAAGAGAGGCGTGACGCTCGTGTCGCGACGGGGGCTGAGCTCGCTGACGAGACGCTCGAAGGGGACGTCTTGATTGCCGTAGGCCTCGAGGAGAGTGGCCCGCGCGCGCTCGAGCGCCTCCTGAAAGCTCGGCGCCCCGCTGAAGTTCGCCCGGAGAACGAGCGTGTTGGCGAAGAACCCGATGAGCGGCTCCAGCTCCGAGACGCGACGACCCGCGATGGGGCTGCCGACGACCACGTCCTCGGTGCGCGCGTAGCGCGAGAGAAGCACCTGCCACGCCGTGAGGAGCACCATGAACGGGGTGACGCCGCGCTCTGACGCGAGCTCCGACACGCGTCTCCCCACCGCGGGAGACAGCGAGAGCCCGACCGAGCCGCCGCGGACGCCCTTCACGGTCCGGCGTGGAGAGTCGGTCGGGATGTCGAGCGTCGCGGGCGCGTCGCGTAGATGCCGTCGCCAGTAGGCGAGCTGTCGCTCCATCTCGCCGCCCTCGAGCCAGGCCCGCTGCCAGACCGCGTAGTCGGCGTACTGTACCGGGAGCGTGGGCATTCCGGCCGCGTCCGCCGAGTAGGCAGCGTCCAGCTCTCGGAGCAGCACGTCGACCGACCAGCCGTCGGAGATCGCGTGGTGCATCACGCACACGAATGCGCTCTCGTCGGGACTCAGCAGCACGAGGCGCGCCCGCATCAGGGGCGCCTCCTCGAGATCGAACGGCGCGGCCGCGTCCTGGGCGACCAGCGCGGCGAGCGCCGCTTCACGCGCCTCCGCCCCGACCCCCTCGAGTCGACTGACCTCGAGAGGGACGCGGACCCCCTCCAGGATCCGCTGGAACGGCCTCCCGTCGATCTCGACGAGGGACGTGCGGAGCGCCTCGTGTCGTGAGACCACGATGTCGATCGCGCGCTGCACCTTTCGCGGATCCGGCGTCCCGCGCAGGCGGAGGGCGACGGGGACGTGATACGCGGCCGAGTCCGGCAGGATGCGGTCCAGCAGCCAGAGCCGCGCTTGGGCGTGCGACGCGGGCAGGGGGCCCTCGCGCGGCGCGCGCTCGATCGGCGGGAGCGCCGCCGCGCTCGCTTCGTCGATGCGAAGCGACATCTCGCGCAGGGTCCGCGCCTCGAACGCGACGGTCAGCGAGAGCTCGACGTCGGCGCGCTTTCGCAGCCAGGACACGAGGCGCGTGACGAGGAGGGAGTTGCCGCCGAGGCGAAAGAAATCGTCGTCGCGCTGGACGGCGTCGACTCCGAGCAGCGACACCCAGGCCTCCGCGAGCATGATCTCCGTCGGCGTGCCCGGAGCCTCGCCTCCCCGCCGGCTCGGCGACGGCAACCGCGCGTGGTCCACCTTGCCGTTCGGCGTCAGAGGGAGGGCGTCGAGCCGGACGATGTCCGATGGCATCATGTAACCGGGCAACACCTCCGACGCGCGCGCGCGCTCCCGATCCAGGTCGAGCGCGCCATCGGCGACGACATAGGCGACGAGGCGGCGCGCGTCGCCCTCACCTCTGACGACGACGACGGCCTGCTGGACGCGCGGCGAGCTCTCGAGCACGGCCTCGATCTCCGCTGGCTCGATCCGGAAGCCTCGCAGCTTCACCTGCCGGTCGATGCGTCCCAGGTACGCGAGGGCGCCCGACGTCAACCAGCGTCCCAGGTCCCCGGTGAGATACATGCGGTCACCGGGCTGTCCCGCGGGATCGGGGACGAAGCGCTCCGCGGTCAGCCTCGGCTGCCGCACGTACCCGCGAGCGAGCTGGGCACCACCGAGCGCGATCTCCCCTGCGTCGCCGACGCCCAGGGTCTCGCCCATCGCGGCGACCGTCCGCGCGCGGACGTTCGCGAGCGGACGACCGATGGGCGCCTGTGTGTCGTCGGGCGCGCACACGTGCAGCGTGGCGCAGACCGTGTTCTCGGTCGGGCCGTAGGCGTTGATGAAGCGCCGCCCGGCTCCGAGCCTGCGGAGCTGGGCGACCGAGCACGCCTCGCCCGCCGAGACGAGCGTCGCGAGCGATGCGAGCCGGTCGTCCGCGGGCAGCGTCGCCTGAACCGACGGCGGGAACGTGGCGACGGTGACGCCCTGCGAAGCGATGAGCTCTGCCAGTCGCTCCCCGCTCAACTGCTCGGCACGCTCGGGGAGCACGAGCCGCGCCCCGGCGGCCAGGGTGGGAAAGATCTCCTGCACCGTCGCGTCGAAGCCGAGGGCGGCGAACTGGAGGAGGCGGCTGTCGGGTCCGAGCCCGAGCTCGTGCGACATCGAGCGCACCAGCGCAACCGCGGTGGCGTGGGTCAGCACGACCCCCTTGGGTCGGCCCGTCGTCCCGGACGTGTAGATGACGTAGGCGGCGTTCGAGGGCCGCACGAGCGCAGCGGGAGGGCCGCCTCGCGCCGGCTCATCGAGGCCGAGCGTCGACGGGTCGAGGAAACGCCGATCACCGCCTTCGAGATGAGTGAGCACGAGGTCCGCGCCGCAGTCGGCGAGGATGTAGCGCACGCGCTCGGCGGGGTAGTCAGGGTCGATGGGCACGTAGGCGCCACCCGCCTCGAGGACCGCGAGCGCGCACACGACATAGTCAACGTCCCGCGGAAGGAGGATCGCGACGCGGCGCTCTGGACCGACGCCACGCGCGCGGAGGGCGTGCGCGACGCGCCAGACGTCCGCAGCCAGCTCGCGATACCGACGGTGGACGGTCCCGCGCGCCACCGCGATGGCGTCGGGTGTCCTCGCGACGGCCGCTTCGAACAGTTCGTGGGCGCAGCACGATTCGGGCTGCGCCTCCGTGGGCGTGGACCACTCTGCGATGAGCGCGCGCTCTTCGTCGGGCAGGCTCGGAGCCCGATCGGTGGGGACGTCGGGTCGTTCGACGATGCCGCGCACGCAGGCCTCGAACCGCGCCGCGACCCGCGCCGCCGTCGCGTCCGTGACGCCGTCGCCGAAGTCCAGCTCCGCCGACCGAGCGCGCTCGTCGATCGACACGGCGAGCCGCGGACCGAGCGCGCGGACGACGTCGCGGTCGGCTTCGGTCGCCGCCACGACGATGGACCTCGCCCGCTCACCCGTCCGCGAAGCGAGCCAGCGCCACGGGATGGGCCGCGCGTCTCCGCCGCTCAACGACTCGTCCGCGACGTCGAGCAGCTCGCGTCCCGTCGCTCGGCGAACGTGGCGCGCGCGGACCGGGATCCACGCCCCCGCCCGAACGACACCGACGACCGCGTCCGTCCCGGTCGCGTGGATCGCAGCGATCCGCAGGGTCGCGGCCAGCGCGAGGCGAGCGTCCACCTCCGGGACCGCGACGGGCCGCGGACGCGCGCCGGCGTCCTCCGGCGGGAGGTCCAAGGAGACGCCGAGATCGAGGGCGCGCGCGCGTCCTCGCAGCTCGGCCCTCAGCGCGGGGCCGCCCAGAAAGCCGAGCGGAGACACGTCCGCGACCGAGTCCGAGGCGGAGGCCGCGACGAGCTGGTCGAGGACGCGCTCGAGCTCTCCGAGCACCTGCTCGCACGCATCCCCGTCGACGCGCTGCGGGTGGAAGAGCGCCTCGAGCGACAGCGCGGCGCCGAAGTGAGCCGCAATGACGAGAGGGTAGTTGACACGACTCTCGTTGTGAACGGGCGCCATCTCAGCGGGGCCCGCGTCGCCCGCCCCGGTGGGGTGATTCTCCACGACCAGCAGGCTCTGGAAGATCGGCCCTGCGCCCATGCCGCTGCAGCGCTCGGCCTCGACGAGCGGCAGGTGCTCGTGGCGGCGCAGCGCGAGCAGCGAGCTCTGGACGTCTCGGAGCCAATCGCGCACGCGGGCGGGCGGCGTCACCTCCACGCGCAGCGGCAGCGTGTTGATGAAGAGGCCCATCATGCCTTGTGCGCCGTCCAGGCCGTCGGGCCGCCCGGACATCGTGACCCCGAAGATCGGGCGGTCGTCCCCCGAGCGCCAGGAGAGCGTGAGTGACCACGCCGCGGCCAGGAACGTCGCGAGCGTGAGCCCTTCGCGCCGCGCCGCGGCGTGGAGGCGTCGGGCGAGATCGGGCTGGAGGGCCCGACGGATGCGCCGGTGGTCAGCGCTCGCGGCGGAGACGGGCCTTGTGGGCTCGAGCGACAGCGGCGTCGGCCGCGTCACGTCCCCGAGCGCCTCCGAGAAGTGGCGACGGGCGGGCGCCGCGTCCTGCCTCGCGAGCCAGCGCACGTAGTCCCCGAACGGCCGCACGGGCGGAAGATCCAGCGACTGGCCGTCCAGCTCCGCGCGGTACAGCGCGCTCAGCTCGCGCGTGAGAATCCCGCCCGACCAGCCGTCGAGCATCATGTGGTGGGCCGTCTGGATCAGGCGAGCGTCCCCGTCGCCCAGCAGCGCGATCGTGAACCGCGAGACGGGGGCGCGCTCGAGGCGGAGCGGCTCCGCGTGCTCGGCCGCGCGGAGCTGTTCGAAGCGCGCCTCCGGATCGGCCTCGTCGCGCAGGTCCACGCACGGCAGCTCCACGGGGACGGCGGTTCGCACGAGCTGAACTGGAGCCTCGAGGCCCTCCCAGTGGAACTCGGTGCGCAACGCGGCGTGTCGGTCGTGAAGGTGTTGCAGCGCGCGACACAGGGCCTCGGCGTCCACCCTCCCTCGAATCGCGTGCACGAATTGCTCACGGTAGAGCGGAGAGGCGTCGGCCTCGGCCGCCATGCGGCTGTGAAACAGCATGCCCTCCTGGAGCGGCGTCAGGGGGAGCACATCCTCGATCTCGCCGCCGGGCCGCAGGCTCTCGAGCGTCGCGTCGTCCAGCTCGACCAGTGGAAAATCCAACGGGCGGGCGCGTCGCCCCTGCGCGACCTCGAGCTCCCGGGCGACAGCGCGGAGGGCGTCGACGATGGCGCCGGCGAGCGCCTCGACTCGCCCGGCGCGCAGGACGCGAGCCGGATAGTCGATGACCCACTCCAGGCCTGCGTCGGTCAGGTACGCGACGACGAGCAACATGGCCGGCCGAACGTTGTCGCCAGCCACGGGGAGCCCGAAGGGGTTGAGCGAAGCGCGACCGAAGCCGGGCCGTACGATGTCCGTCGCGCGGCCCAGAAAGTTGAAAGCGATCTGCGGCCTGGGGTACGGCGCGTCATCCGCTCTCTCTGCGAGATGGCGATTCAGCCCATACCCGACGCCCCCGTTCGGAACGCGACGCAGCTGGGCACGAACATCCGTGAGCCAGAGCGCCGGATCGTCCTCCTCCGGCAGCTCGAGGCGAACGGGATGGGCGACCGTGAGCCACCCGACCGTCCGGCTCGTCTCGACCCCCTCCAGCTCGACGTCTCGACCGTGTCCCTCCAGCTCGAGCCGGACCGCCGAGCGCCCGGACCAGCGGCGGTAGCCGATCGCGAGCGCCGCGATCAGCGCCTCCTCGATCGTGACGAGGCCGCTGGCGTCGACCGCCTCGGTCAGGCGACGTGAGTCCTCCGCCGGAAAGACGACCTCCACGGAGCGCGCGTCGCGGAAGCGCCCCTCCTCCGGCTCGGCGTCCTCGTCTGCCGACCCGGTCTCGTCCACCGGCACCGCGGGTACGGCGCCCCGGCTCATCAGGTCCCAGTGAGGAGCCTCGGCCCGGATGTCTGGCCGGCTGGCGAGCTCGCCGAGCGCCGCCGCGACCTGCGCAAAGGACGAGGTCCGCGGGAGCGCGGCGCGTCGCGCTTCCACGCTCGCCGTGACGGCCGCCTCGAGATCTTCGACGAGCACGCGCCACGAGAAGGCGTCGATCACCAGGTGGTGCGCCGCGAGCCAGAGCACGCCTCGGTGCGCATCGAAGAGCGCGCCGAAGACCGGGCCCACGTCGATCGACAGGCTCGCCTCGAGCTGCTCCGCGAGGGACCGCTCGTCCACCTCCGACCGCACGACGCGGAGCCGCGCGAGCGACGGCTCGAACGGCTCGACGGTCTGTCGGACGACTCCGTCGGCGTCCTCGACATAGCGCGCGCGGAGCATCTCGTGGTGCTCCACGAGCGTCTCGAGCGATTCGCGGAGGGTCGACTCGTCGACGCGCCGTTCGAGCTGCATGCGCAGGAGCTGCTGAAAGCGGCTCGGCCGAGGGTTCTCGAGCTCGAAGAACCACCGCTGGATCGGCGTCAGGGGGACGTCCCCCGTCGCACCGGCGTAGGCCAGCCCGACGACGCCCTCGTCACCCTCCGAAGCCCGGCTGGCGAGCGCCCTGACCACCGGCGCCTCGAAGATGTCTTGCACCGACACCCGGAGGCCCGCGCGTTTGATCCGCCACACCACCTGCATGGCGATGATGGAGTCGCCGCCGAGCGCGAAGAAGTCGTCCTCGGGGCCCACCTCGGTCAGCCCGAGCGCCTCGGCGAAGGCGGTGGCCACCCGAGCCTCGCGTGGATCGGACGGTCGCTCGGCCCGCGCGG
Organism: Sandaracinaceae bacterium; assembly: GCA_040218145.1. GTDB lineage: Bacteria > Myxococcota_A > Polyangia > Polyangiales > Sandaracinaceae > JAVJQK01. The sequence goes on from JAVJQK010000070.1 coordinate 180,778, forward strand.
CGCGCACCGGCGCCTTTGGCGTGGGGAGGCTCTTCTTGTCGACTTTGCCGAACTGGGTCCGGGGCAGCACGTCCATCGAGACGTGCTGATTCGGGATCATGTGCGCGGGGAGCTGCTCCGCCAGGTGCGCGCGGAGGTCGCTCCACTCGAGGGCCCCGTTGGGGACCACGTAGACCACCAGCTGCTTCACGCCGCGACCGTCGGGCGCGATGTGGGCAGCGGCCTCGTGGACCCCTTCGTGGCGGTGACAGGCGTCCTCGATCTCACCCAGCTCGACGCGGCGTCCGCGCAACTTGACCTGCTGATCGTCACGCCCTACGAACTCGAGTTGCTCATCGCCGCGCCAGCGGACGAGATCTCCGGTCCGGTACATGCGGCCACCCGGGTCGGCGGCGTGCGGGTCGGGGACGAATTTCTCGGCGGTCCTGGCGGGAGCGCCGACGTAGCCACGAGACACCCCCGCGCCGCCGAGGACGAGCTCCCCGACGACGCCGAAGGGGGCGACCTCGAGCGCGTCGTCGAGCACGTAGGATCTCCCGCCGTCGACCGAACGTCCGACCGGGATCGTCTCGTCCGCGCGGTCCGGGTCCACGACCGCGTGGAGCGCCGTGATCGAGCACTCGGTCGGGCCGTATTGATTGAACAGCGTGAAGGGCGCGCGGTGAAACCCCTCCCAGCGCATCTGCTCCCCGCCGACCGACAGGAGTCGTGTGGCCTCGAAGCACTCTGGACGCTGCTCGAGCATCTGGCGAAGCAACGCAGGGATGACGTGGGCCGACGTGATCCCTTCGGACCTGAACCACTCGGCGAGGCGGGACGCGTCGGCGCGCACGTCGTCGTCGGCGATGTGAAGGGTCGCCCCCGACGCGAGGACCTCCCAGGTCTCCACCACGGCCGCGTCGAAGCTCGTGTCGACGAGGTGCGACCCATGGTCGCCGGGACCGAGCCCGCTGACCCTCAGCCTCCACTCGATGGTGTTGGCGAAGCCGCCATGTCGGACCGCGACCCCCTTGGGACGACCGGTCGAGCCCGAGGTGAAAATAACGTAAGCAACATTGTCGACGGAGAGCTCGACGCTCGGGCGCTTCGGCTGGCCCCCTGCCTCCAGCTCGCCGAAGCGTAGGACGGTCGCTGCGAGGTCGGTCGCGCGCGGCTCGTCCGTGACGATGATGCGCGCGTCCGCGTCCGCGAGCATCGACGCGACGCGCTCGGATGGCTGGCCGCCGTCGATGGGGAGATAGGACGCGCCCGCTCGCATGATGCCGAGCGCGGTGACGACCATGTCGACCCGACGGTCGGACCAGATGGCCACGCACGACTCGAGGGAGACGCCCCGATCGCGCAGCCCCGCGGCCACCGCGGCCGAGCGTCGCTCGAGCTCCGCGTAAGAAACGACCTCGTCGCCGTGCCGGAGGGCGACCGCGTCGGGCCTCGACGCGGCGTGGGCGCAGACGAGGTCGGGAACCAAGCTCGGAGTGGGCGACGGCGCCGCGCCGACGCCGAGGTCGACCAGCGCGCGCGCGTCGGACGACGACATCGGGCCCACGAGACCGAGCGGGGTGTCCGGCCCAGCCACCAGCTGTTCGATCACCGTCATCCAGCCGCGGGGCACCCTCTGGGCGATGGCGTCGGGGACGCGGCCGCGGTCGTACTGGAGGACGAAGGCGAGCGCCTCTCCATCGCGCAGCGCCATGAGTCCGAGCGGGAAGCCAGGGCTTCGGAAAGACTTCTTCCGCTCCACGACGAGGTCCCGCCCGAAGTCCGAGCCGTCCTTCACGAACGGCACGCTCTGGTGCAGCACCGTGCTCTCGTAGAGGGGCTCACCGGGCGGGACCGCGCTCTGACGGCGAATGTCGGGCAGCGACGCGTACTGGTGCTCTCGAACGGCGAGCACCTCGTCGTGCACCCGACGCAGCCAGTCGACGACGCCGATCCGATCGGGCACGCGGATCCGGAGCGGAGGCGTCCCCACGAACATGCCGACCATCTCATTGGCGCCCGACAGACCTTCCGGACGTCCGGACATGGTCGCTCCGACGACCACGTCGCGCTGCCCCGCGTATCGCGCCATGAGCAGCGCCCAGCCTCCGACGGTGACCGCCGCTTCGCTGACTCGCTCGGCGCGACAGAACTCGGCGATCCGGCGCGCGAGGGGCTCCGGCACGTCTTCGTGGAGCTCAGCGAAACGCGGCTCACCGTCCGGGACGCTGCGAGTGACGTCGACGCCCAGGGGGGTCGGCCCGCTCACGTCCCGCAGCCGCTCGCGCCAGAACGCGAGGTCGCGCTCGGGGTCGCGAGCCTTCAGCCACGCGATGTACTTCGAGTAGGGCTGTGGTGCCGCCAGCGACGCTGGAGCCGCGCCACCCGCGTCGTACGTGGCGATGGCTTCATGGAGCAGCTGGGTGTAGCCCCAGCCGTCCAGCATGGTGTGATGGAAGCCGACGACCAGCCACCACGCGTCCCGGTCGACACGCAGCAAGGAGAAGTCGATGGGCGGCGGCCTGCGCGGGTCGATGCCCTCGAGGCGCCGCTCGCGAAGGAACGCGTCGACGCGCCGCTCGCGGTCGTCGGGGGACAGCGCGAGCAGATCGATCTCGGCCCAGGGGAGCTCGACATCGCGCAGGACGATCTGCAGCGGAGAGTCGACCTTCTCCCACTTGAGCGCCGAACGCAGGACCTCGTGCCGAGCGACGACCGCCTCGAAGGCCGACCGCAGTCGCCCCGCGTCCAGCGGCCCGCGGAGCAAGTACGCGTACTGCTCCAGGTGACGCGGCTCCCCGCCCGCCCTGAGGCTCTCGAAGAGCAGCCCCGCCTGACTGGGGCTGGCGGGATAGACATCTACGACTCGAGATCGGTCGATCACGGCGTCACTCGTCGTCGAATAGCGCGTCGAGACCTGCCTCGTCCAAGCCGTCCACGAGCGAGAACCGTTCCGGCGCCTCCTGGCTGGACGCGGGCTCGGCCGGGCTCGCGGCGTCCACGGATTGCGCGAGCTCGCGGATCTCGAGCTCGAACACCTTGCGGAAGTCGAGCGCCAACCCGGCCTGCTCCGCCTTCCACATGAGGTTCATCACCCGAACCGAGTCGCCTCCGAGGCCGATGAAGTCGTCGTCGGGGCCGACGGCGGACACGCCCAGGACCTCGGCGTAGAGCGCGCAGAGCAGCTGCTCGGTCGAGCTCGCGGGCGGCGCCGACGCGCGCTCGGGGGCTCGCTCTTGGCGCGGCGCGGGCAACCTCGCGACGTCGAGCTTGCCGGAGCTCTTTCGCGGGAGCTCCTCGAGCAAGACGATGTGCGTCGGTACCATATGTGCCGGGAGCACGTGCTCGAGCGCCGCGCGGAGCTTCGTCACGTCGATCTGGGCGGGAACGACATACGCGGCGAGCTGCTTCGAGTCGGGCTCTCCGACCGCCCTGACGGCAGCCTCCTCGACGTCGGCGACGGCCTCCAAGGCGGCCCGCACCTCGCCCAGCTCCACCCGGTGGCCGCGGATCTTGACCTGCTCGTCGGAGCGCCCCTCGAACACGAGCTGACCATCGGCCAGCCTGCGCGCGAGGTCTCCGCTTCGATAGCCACGCAGCCCCACGGACGCGTCATCGGGGTCGGGTCGGAACCGGTCGGCCGTGAGCCCCGGTCTCCCCGCGTATCCGCGCGCCACGCCCTCTCCCGCGAGGAACATCTCGCCCGTCGGCTCCGAGGGCGCCAGGGCGTCGTCGACCAGCTGGACCCGCATCCCGGAGACGGGGCGCCCCAGCGGAGGCATGCCGCTCCCCTCTGGATCGACGGGCGCGGCGAGCACGGTGACCGCACACTCGGTCGGACCGTAGGCGTTGAACAGGTCGAAGGGGACATCGCGGAAGCCATCCCACCGCATCGCCTCCCCCCCGCACACGAAGGTCTGCACCCCTGCGAGCCGGCCGGGGTCACGCTCCACCAGCGGGCGAAGCAGCGCCGGGGTGACGTACGCGACCAGCACGCGCTCGGTCGCGATCCACTCGCCCAGCGCTCTGGGGTCCTGCTTGAGAGCTTCGTCGAACAGGACGAGCGTGGCGCCGGCGAGGAGGGGCTCCCAGAGCGCCTGGACCGAGGCGTCGAAGCTCCAACCGAGGAGGTTGGCGCAGCGCGACTCCGGGGTGACCGAGAAGTACCTTCGGCTCCACTCCAGCGTGTTGAGGAGGCTGCGGTGCGCGACCCCGACGCCCTTGGGATGCCCCGTCGAGCCCGAGGTGTACACCTGGTAGGCGAGCTGCATGGGGGAGGCGACGCGGGGGAGAGGCGTCGACGCGACGGCGGCGCCCCCGAGGTGCCCCGTCGGGAGAACGGGGGTCGCTCCCCAGCTGCCGACCGGGACGCGACGCTCGTCGTCCGTGACGCAAAAGCGCGCGCCGGCGTCCGCCTGGATCCACCGAACGCGCTCGGGCGGCTGGCGCAGGTCGAGCGGCACGTAGACCCCGCCCGCCCGGACGATCCCGAGCATGGCGACGACGAACTCGAGGGGCGACTCGAGCCAGATGGTGACCCGCTCCTCCCGCCGCAGCCCGTGCTGAATCAGCGCGGACGCCAGCGCCTCGGACGCCCGATCCAGCTCACCGTACGAGAGGCTACGGTCGCCGTGCTTCAGCGCCTGCTTGGCTCGATCTCTCGCGGCGACCGCCGAGAACGCACGATCCAGCGTCTGCCCGATCGTGCTTCGGATCGGTTCGCTCACTTTCGACATGATCTCCCGGCGCTCACTCGGCCGGGTAGTCCGCCATCCGGGGCGGCATCGTCTCGAGCTTCGGCGGCTCCTGCATGACCATCTGGCTCTGGAAGAACTCGAAGAGCGGCCGCACGTGCAGCTCCTCGTCCTCCCACTCTCCGAAGAGGTTCTCGAGGAGATGGATGCGCCGGACCGCCTTGCCACGCGAGTAGCGCCTCACGACAGGGTGCAGGAAGAAGCTCTGATCGGCCGTCTCCGGGTCAGGGTCACGCGGCACGTTGAAGGGGTCGTCGTGACAGTGCCCGAACTCGAGGCTGATCGTGTAGTAGTGCTTGCTTCGCCCGATGTCCGACTCGTGGACGTAGTGGAACGGGAGCTCCTCGTAGTACCGGGCTTCGCCGTCTTCTCCCAGCACGATCGCGTCGCAGAGGAAGCCGAACTGCTGCCACAGCGCGGACGACTTGCGAATCCTTCGGAGCGCCGCGCGGGTGAACTCCACCGCGTCTGGTCGGACGACCTCGTACGGTAGCGGTCGACCCTCGACCTTGTTGCGCAGGATGTGGAAGAGGGTCTTGGCGTTGTACCGGAAGCCGTGAATGAAGGCCGAGTTGGTCTTCTTGTAGTCACGAGACTGGGTGATCACGCCCGCGTAGAACAGATTCGGGACGTTGACCGACTCCCACTCGCTGGTCATCTCGGGGAAGCGATCCGCATGGACGCGCGCCGGCCTGCATCCCTCGGCGAAGATGGACGGGTCGAACTTGAACCCGGTGCAGACGATCACCCGATCGTACTCGATGTCCTCCACCTCTCCGAGCGCGTGCTCGTAGCTGAAGGACACGCGGAGCGTCCCGGACTCGGTCTTCTCGATCTTGCGCACCTGCGCGTCGAGGACCGCGTTCTGGGTCTTCAACTGGTAGGTGTCCAGGAAATTGTTGTTGACAGCCCGCAGGTGCCCGGGGAAGTGCGTCTTCCAGGCGAACTTCACGGGGGTCGGGCTGGCGACGTGGAGGAGCGAGGTGGTCGGGATGAGCGCGTCAGCCGTCTCGAAGCCGGAGTTCCCCTTGCCGAGCACGAGCACGCGCTGACCGACGAAGTCCTGGGGGTCGACGCTCACGTCGACGTAGTTCTCGCTGTGCTCGATGCCCGTGATGCGGGGGACATACGGACGACTCACGCCGGTCGCGAGGATCACCGCGCGAGCGTGGTACTTCTGCCCGTTCTTCGCTTCGACGGTGAACGTCCCGTCGTCGTTCCGCGACGTGCTGACCACCTCGGTGTTCACGTCGATGTTGGGAACGAAACGCCGCTGGAACTCCTCGAGGTACTCGACAAGTGCGTCGGCGCTGGGGAAGTACTCCTCGGTGTAGTGCTTGAGGAGGAGCGAGTGGTCGTCGGTGAGGAGCGAGTTCCAGTCGAACCGAAGGTTGCGCTCGGGATCCGAGTATCCGGTGTGGACCTTGTTGACGGAGATCAGCTTGCGATGCCGAGGGTACTTGCGGAAGAAGTCACCCGCGGTAGGGCCCTTCTCGAGGACTCGGTAGCTGACGCCGGCTCGCTGCAAGTAGTAGCCCAGCTGAAGACCCGCCGGACCGGCACCGATGACCAGGTAGTCCACTTCATTCATACTGCCCACTTCCTCTCGTCCCTCGCAGACGCGAACACGAATGTTACCGCCTGCATGTCTCTCTGTTCAACCCCCCCCTGAGGTCACCGACCGCCGGAGTCAAAGCCCGAAGACGACCTGAGTCTGACCGTTGAGCTGCGGCGGAAGCCCGAAGTAGAGCCCTACTCCAAGGGCGGCTCCCGCCACGACTCCGCCGATGAGCGACCAGAACCACCACTCTTCCCAGACCTCGGAGCCGCCCTGAACGCTGCCTCCCAAGACGGGCGGCTCGTAGCGAGGGTTCTCGATACGCTGCGGGTCCATCTCGGTCCCGCGCTGCACCAGGACATTGCTCTGGGCGTCGCGCACCTCGAGGATGTAGTCGACCTCTCGCACGTCCGCGCCGACCTCGAGGGGGACGCTGCTCATCAGGCGCCGCTCACCGCTCTGGAGGTCTCGATCTTCGTAGGTCTCGGCGCCCGCCGGCCGCACGCGCAGGCGAACGGAGGCGGCCAGCTGGAGCGGGTCGTGCATCTCGAGCGCAATTCGAACCGGCTGGGGCGCGCCGGGGTCGGCGACCTCCACAGAGACGCTGAAGCGTTCATTCTGTGCGCTCCACCAGCCGCGAGCGCGGAGGAACGGCGTGCGCATCGTGGGCGGGAGGCTGCGGTCCATCTCCGCGTCGGGGTTCAAGGCCAGCATGCGCAGGTAGGCGTCGTACGCGCGCGAGTCGTCCTCCAGGAACGAGGCGCTGAGGCCGATCAGCTCGTACAGGCGCTGCGTGTCCGACGGGGAGTTCCCGCCCGACTCCAGGGCCTGCTGCGCTGCCTCGCTCGCCGCCTCGTACTCGAGGTTGACGAAAGCCTCTTCGGCGGCGGCCAGACCCTCAGCGGTTTGGGCGGCCGCGTCGGCGGCGCCAAGAAGGCAGATCAGCGCGAGCGCGGTAGTCAGTGATTTCATCATTGCAAAGCGAGGTTGAGCCGGGTCGTTTCGTTGGGACGAATGCGCACCTGCATGCGTTGCTCGAGGCCCATCTCCGGGTTGCGCAGGACGAGCGTGTGAGAACCCGCAGGGAGACGGTGGTTCAAGAGCGGCGTGGTGCCGATCCGCTGGCCGCCGAGGTAGACCTCGGACCAGGGTCGGGTGACCAGCCGCAGCGTGCCCGATTCGGCGGTGGCCGGAGCCGCGGGCTGCTGGTTCTCGGAGGCCTGCTCATCGGTGGCCGATTGCTCTCGACGTCGGCGCACGGCGGCGCGGCGGCGCGCTTCCCTGAGTCGACGGGCCGCCGCCTCGTCGGACGCGGACGCGACCTCTTCTGCGGCCTCGGCGGCCTCCTCGGCGTCTGCCCCTTCGGCGCCCCCCTCGCCGTCCGACTCCGCGGTGGACGCGGCAGGGTCCCCGGCCTCCGCTGCCTCGCCGCCGCCGGCCGGGGGCACGTCGGCGCCGGGCGCTCCCTCGGCGCTACGAGCGCCCTCCGCGCTCTCGGCGGCTGTGCCCTCCGCAGCTTCCGCGGCCGGATCGCCGGGCTCTTGCTCGACGCCGGACGGCTGAGCGGTGGCCAGGCCGTCATCGGCCGGCGGTTCGCCCGAGGACATCATCGCGACAGCGACCCCGCCGACGACCCCGCCGAGGATGAGCAGCGCCAGGAGCACTGTGCGAAGCGTGTTTCGAGACTCTGGCGCGGAGACGACGACGGGCACCGCCTCCTCCTCGTCGTCCGCCACGGGCGGCGCAGCGCGGGCCGCGGCCTGGTCGGCTTGCTCGAGGAGGTCTCCGACCATCGCGCGCTGCGACTCGGCCAGCTCTTCGAAGTGCTCGCGCAAGAAGCCTTCGACGTCTGGCTCGGGTCCGTCGAGCTGCGGCAGCACCTCTGCGAGGGTCTTTCGCATCACGTCGGCGCTCTCGAAACGATCTTCGACGCGTCGAGCGAGCGACTTCTCCACGATGGGGAAGAGGAGCGCGGGGAGCTTGTCCTCCTCCTCTTTGAGGATCGTGTTGATGTCCCCCGTCAGAACTCGCTGGAGGGTGTCGACGTCACTCTCACCTTTGAACAGCCGGACGCCCGTGCAGGTCTCGAACAGCGTGACGCCCATGCTCCAGACGTCTGCGCGCCGGTCGATGGCCTTTCCCCGAGCCTGCTCGGGGGCCATGTACGAGAGCTTGCCCTTGATCTGCCCGGTCCGGGTCTCGGACAGCTTGGTCGTCGCCTTCGCGATCCCGAAGTCCAGGATCTTCACCACGCCCTGGTAGGTGATGAAGATGTTCGACGGCGAGATGTCGCGATGAACCACGCCGAGCGCGGTGCCGTCGTAGTCCCTCAGATCGTGCGCGTAGTGAAGCCCCGCGAGCGACTCCATCACGACGCGAACGGCGAGCTTGACCGGGATCCTGGTGCCCTTGCGCCGAATGGCCTTGAGCAGCTTGTCGTAGGCGACCCCGTCCATGTACTCCATGGCGATGAAGGGGACTCCGTCCTGCTCTCCCACCTCATGGGTCTGAACGACGTTGGGGTGGCTGAGCCGGGCCGCCAGCCGCGCCTCGTCCATGAACATCTGGACGAACTCTGGCTCCTCCAGCAGCTGCGGATGGATCCGCTTGACCACCGACACCTTGCGAAAGCCGGCCATCCCGGACGCGACCGCGAGGAACACCTCGGCCATGCCTCCGTGGCCGATCTTCGCGATCAACGTGTACTTGCCGCACGGCGTCGGATGCACCGGCACGAACGTGCGGCGCTGTCGGGAAGTGGGCATCGTGGCTCCGGAGAGGGATTGCCCCTCACCCGAGGACGTCGACATCTTCTTGGCCTCACTACTGCTCATCGTGCCTCGAAAGGGCCTCCGACGCCGCCACGACGGAGTGCGACGGTATCAGACCGGGGGGTCCGAAGGAAGATGGGAATTCGCACCGACACGGCTTCAGCCGCGCCCGGACCGCTCCGGCACCACTCTTCGGATAGTTTGATAAAGCTGTGATACTTCATAGAGCTTGAACACGAGAGCGCCAACCTGAACCAGCTGACCGAAGGAGACCTGGACCGGGCTCCGGGGCAGCACGATGGCGCCGCGAATGAGGGTCCCGTTGCGAGAGCCGAGGTCCTCGACCCACATCTGCGGTCCACGCACCCGCAGCCGGGCGTGTCGGAGGCTGATCGTCTCGTGCTGGAGCACGACCTCGCACTCCGCGGCGCGTCCGATCGTGATGTCGGGTCTCGCAGGCAAGGTGTGGACGACGTGATCGAGGAAGTCCGCCGCGCTGAGCCCGACGGCCGCCGGCGTGGCGTGGCGCGTGATGGCGCGCTTCTCCGTCCGCGCCTCGAAGGCGGGTCCGACCAGCAGACCCAAGGGGGCCCCGAGGCGCCGATGCAGCTCCGAGACCGGGGCGGCTCGCGCCAGATCCATGAGGTCCCGGACACGGGGAGATGCACCGACCACGGCGGACAGCTTAGCAGTCCGTGCGATGCCGACGAGTCCGGTCGCGATGTACGGCGTCCAGTCGCGAGATCGCGCTACCCTCGACGCGATGCGCTTCGCTTCTGTCTGGTGCGCCGTCCTCTGGGTCGGCTGTGTGGCTCCGACCTCTGATCGCGACGACGCCTCGGACGTGGGCGCGCGAGCGGAGGCGCTCTTCACGGGGAGCGGGGCCGTCGCGGCCGAGGCCACCATCTACGAGAACGCCACCGGCAACAACGGCGGCAGCTACTCCGAGATCTGCGTGGGCAACCTCGGCTCGACCGGGAGCACGCGCCGCGCGTTCGTTCGCTACTCGCTCCCGTCGATCCCCTCGTCGGCCATCATCACGCGGGTCCGGCTGAGCCTGACGCAGGATCTCGTCCGACTGATGGGCGCGGGCGCGCCGAAGTCGGCCACGCTCCAGCTGCAGCGGGTGACAGGGAGCTGGAGCGAGGGCGCCGGCGGCGGCTTCACCCGCTCCTGCGGCGGAGGCGCCGACGTCGCGGGCGTCGACTGGGCGGGCGCGCCGAGCGTGTCCGGCACCACGAGCAGCACCGAGCCGCTCTCGAACGTGGCCGGCGCGGCCATCACCATCGACACCGACGTCGGCACGAACGACGATCAGCTCATCGCCGACGTCCAGGCGTGGGTCTCCGGCAGCGCCACGAACAACGGCTGGCGCCTGACGATCGCGGAGGAGGGGACGGTCGACAACGCCCGCTCCATCACCCCGGGCGCGCTGAGCGTCGAGTGGCTGCTGCCCAACGGCGACAGCTGCACGACCGACGCGGACTGCAACAGCGGCCACTGCGTGGGGACCGACGGGCTCGACTGCGGCGGCGGGGCCGGGTGCGTATGCTGCAACGCCGCGACCTGCGACGACGACTGCGAGAGCTGCCACCTGGCCGGCTCGGTGGGGACCTGCTCGCCGCGCTCGAGCGCGACCATCTGTCGGAGCGCGAGCTGCTCGGCCGGCACGGCGACCCTCGAGACGACCTGCAACGGCGCGTCGCACACCTGCCCCTCGGCGAGCACGGTGAGCTGCTCGCCGTACTTCTGCAGCGGGACCGCCTGCGGGTCCTCGTGCGCGAGCAACGCCGACTGCGAGGCGACGTTCTTCTGCAACGGCATGAGCGAGTGCGAGGCGGTGTCCAACGAGTGCGTGGCGGGCCTGGACGACTGCGTGGCCCTCGCGACCTGCGCCGACCCGACGGTGGCGCTCGGCGACTGGACCTGCACCTGCCCCGCCGGCTACGCGGGCGACGGCCGCTCCCCCGGGACCGGCTGCTCGGACGTGAACGAGTGCGCCGCGGGCACGGACGACTGCGACGTCAACGCCACATGCACGAACACCGTCGGGAGCTTCACCTGCGCGTGCAACGGGCCCGAGTGGGTGGGGGATGGCCGCACCTGCGTGGACTACGACGAGTGCATGGACCCGTTCTACACGGCGATGTGCGACGCGAACGCGAGCTGCGTCAACCAGGTGCCGGGCTTCAGCTGCGTCTGTCAGAGCGGCTACCGGGGCGACGGCTTCACGTGCGCCGAGATCGACGAGTGCATGGAGGGCAGCGACGACTGTCACGCCGACGCGACCTGCACGAACACGCCCGGGAGCTTCACCTGCGCGTGCAACGGCGGCTACTCGGGCGACGGACGGAGCTGCGCGGACATCGACGAGTGCATGGACCCGACGTTCACGGGGCGCTGCTCGACCGCGTCGACGTGCTTCAACCTGCCCGGGACGGCGGAGTGCCGCTGCAACACGGGCTACCGCGGCGACGGCATGACCTGCGACGACATCGACGAGTGCATGGAGGGGAGCGACACCTGCGACGAGAACGCGACCTGCTCCAACACGAACGGCAGCTACACCTGCGCGTGTGACGAGCACTGGGCGGGCTCGGGCTTCGTGTGCAGCGACGTCGACGAGTGCGCGCGGGGCGTCGGCGGCTGCGGCGCGAACGAGGAGTGCATCAACAACCGCGGCGCGCCCAACGACTGTGTCTGTCGGCCCGGCTTCAGCCGCGCGGAGCCCGACGGCCCCTGCCTGGCGAGCTGCGGCGACGGAGTGCGCGGGCCGGGTGAGGAGTGCGACGACGGGAACATGGAGGCCGGTGACGGCTGCGACGCGCGCTGCGACATCGAAGACGGCTGGGCCTGCTTCGAGCCGATGGGCACCCTGAGCACCTGCGAGAACACGTGCGGGGACGGGCTCGTCGACCGCGCCGAGGAGTGCGACGACGGCGACGCGAACTCGAACACCGCGCCCGACGGCTGTCGCACCAACTGCCGGCGCGCCTCCTGCGGCGACGGGGTGACCGACACGGGCGAGGAGTGCGACGACGGCGACGGCAACGACGACGACGCGGCCGACGCCTGCCGCACGGCCTGCCTCCTCCCTTACTGCGGCGACGGAGTGGTGGACATGGGCGAGCGCTGCGACCCGGGCGGCGGCGTGCCGGGCGCGGCGGTGGTCGGCACCTGCACCTCGATGTGCGCGGGCGACGCGGGCGTGGATCCCGAGGATCCGCCGACGTTGACCGGCGGCGCGTGCAGCTGCCGCGCGACCTCGGGCGGCGGCCAGCGCTGGCCGCTGCTGCTCCTCCCCGCGCTCGGAGTGCTCGCGCTCCGGCGTCGCCGTCGATGAGCGTTCCGCGGTAGGCTCGCCGCCGTGGCAGCCTTCGTGCGCAACGCGTTGACCCGGAACGGGGCGGAGATCGCCCTGGCCGCGGTCGTGGTGCTGATCGTCGGCATGATGATCGTGCCGCTGCCCACGTGGCTGCTCGACGTCCTGATCGCGGCGAACCTCTCGATCTCGCTCCTCCTGCTGCTCACCGCGCTCTTCGTCCGGCGCCCCCTGAGCTTCGGCGCGTTCCCCACCATCCTGCTCGTCACGACGCTCTTCCGGCTCGGGCTGAACGTCTCCTCGACGCGCCTCATCCTCCTCCAGGCCGACGCGGGCACGGTGATCGCCGCGTTCGGGGAGTTCGTCGTGCGCGGCAACTACGTCGTCGGCGCGGTGATCTTCGTCCTGCTCACGGTGATCCAGCTGGTGGTGATCGCGCGGGGCGCCGAGCGGGTGGCGGAGGTGGGCGCGCGCTTCACCCTCGACGCCATGCCCGGCAAGCAGCTCGCCATCGACGCCGACCTGCGCGCGGGCACGCTCGACGCGGAGGGGGCGTCGGGGCGGCGCCGCGAGCTCGAGCGCGAGAGCCAGTTCTACGGCGCGATGGACGGCGCGATGAAGTTCGTCAAAGGCGACGCCATCGCCGCGATCGTGATCACCGTCGTGAACATCCTCGGCGGGCTCGCGGTGGGCGTGGTCCAGAACGACCTCGGCGTGGAGCCCGCGCTGCGGCTCTACGGGCTGCTCACCATCGGCGACGGGCTCGTCTCGCAGATCCCCGCCCTGCTCATCAGCACCGCGGCCGCGCTGGTGGTCACGCGGGTCGTCTCGGAGCGCGAGCGCGGCACGCTGGGCGCGGACATCGGCGCGCAGATCTTCGGCGACTGGCGGGCGCTCGGCGCGGGCGCGACCTTCGCGGGGCTGCTCTCGGTGGTGCCCGGCCTGCCGCTCGTCCCCTTCGCGGTGCTCGCGACGCTCCTGGGCACCCTGTCCTTCTGGCTCTACCGCCAGCGCCCCGCCCCGACACCGCACGAGTCGGGCGGCGAGCCGCCGCGCAGCAGCCCGCTCGAGCTGCGGGTCGGACCGGTCCTGGCGCGCGCCATCGCGGAGGACGCGGGCTTCGGAGAGCGGATCGAAGAGGCGGGGGCGCTCCTCTATGACCACCTCGGCGTGCGCCTGCCCGCGGTCCGCCCGAAGATCGCACCCGAGCTCGACGTGGACGCCTACGCCATCCGGCTCGGCGCGGTCCCGGTGGATCGAGGCCGCTGCCCGCCCGACCGACGCTTCGTCGTCGGGGAGGCCACCGTGCTCGAGGCCCGCGATCCGGAGGCCCACCTGGACGGCGAAGGAGGCTGGATACGGAGCGGCGACGGGCGCACCGCGACGGAGGTCCTGGTCGATCGCATCACCCTCGCCGCGCGGCTCCACCCGGAGTCGCTGCTCGGTCTGCAGGAGACGCAGCGCGAGCTCGACCGGCTCTCGCGAGAGGCCCCGGCGCTCGTCCGCGCGGTCGTCCCGGAGCGGCTGAGCCTGCCGAGGCTCGCGTCGCTGCTGCGATGCTTGCTCTCCGAGCGCGTGAGCGTCCGGGCCCTGCGCGAGATCCTCGAGGCGGCGACGCTCGACCCGCTGCCCGAAGCCGAGCGCGCGCTCGTCGAGGTGATCCGCGCCCGCCTCGCGCGGCCGCTCTCCCACTCGCTCTGCACCGACGGCGTGCTGCGGGCGCACGCGCTCGATCCGATGATCGAGGAGGCGATCCGAGACGGGCTCGGTCCGGACGGCGAGCCGGCGCTGGACCCCGAGCTCGCGCGCGACGTGCTCGAGGCGGTGCGCCGCGGCGTCTCCGAGGCGGGCGCCGGCAGCGTGCTGCTCACCCAGCCCGACGTCCGCGCCGCGCTCCGCCGCCTGGTCGCGCCCGAGCTGCCCGACCTGCCCGTGCTGAGCTACCGTGAGCTCGACCCGCAGATCCAGGTCGAGCGACTCGGGCTCATCCGCCCCGGATCGTGAACGCGCGAAGGGATCGAGGCGGCGCGGCGGTGTGAACGACCGATTACGGTGAGGCGCCCCGCGAGGCGAAGCGATTTCGTCTCAGCCCCGATCCACCCCGAAATAGGCCCAATTCGGAGAGGCGCCGCAGAATCGGAGTGCTTGGCACGATGCCTGCTCTACTCCGGACGGGCCGTGAATCGAGGAATGTCCATGACGAACCACCGAGCGTTGAGCTTCTCGCATCTGACCGTGACCGCGTTGACCGCGGGTGTGCTGGCCGCGGGTGTGATGCTGCTCTCGGCGACCGCCGAGGCGCAGAGCACCGAGTGTCAGCCCGATGACCTCCTGTGTGCGGAGGTCCGCATCGGGCCCGGGACGGGGAGGCTCCGCATCGGCGGAGGGACGCAGCCCGCGCCGCCGCCCCCGCCTCCCGTCGTGGTGCAGGAGCCGCAGCCGCCGGTCGTGATCGTGCAGCCGCAGCAGCCGCCCCCGCCGCCGCAGGTGGTCCAGGTGCAGCCGGCCCCGCAGCCCGTCTACGTGCAGCAGCCGCAGCCCCGGGTGCGGCCTCGCACGCGCTACCCCTACTCGCAGACCGGCCTCCATCTCCACCTCGGCGGCCTCTTCGGTGACGAGCTGGCGATGGGCGGCGGCGGCGCGGCCTTCCGCATCCGGCCCAACCCGCACTTCGCGCTCGACATCGGCAGCGCCATCTACGGCGGCAACGACTACAACGGCCTCGACCGGGTCGAGGTGCCCCTCACGGTGGACGCGATCTTCTTCTTCAACCCGCAGCACCGCTTCCAGTTCTATGCGCTGGTGGGGCTCGGCGGCTCGCTCGGCCACGCCGAGGGCTTCAACGTGAACACCGATCGCCTCGACGACCGCGACTACGCCCACCTGGGCGGCGAGGCGGGCTTCGGCGTCGAGTGGCGCCTCGGCCGTCACTTCGCCCTCAACCTCGACGTGCGCGGCTTCATCCGCCACCGCGTCGATGGGAACCCGGAGCCGGAGTTCCGCGAGGGCGGCCAGAGCACCGACACGTCGGGCGGCGTCATCGGCCAGGCGGGCATGACCTTCTACTTCGGTCGCTGACCAACAGATTTCGGCTCGCCACGCTCGGGTGACGGGGGTTTCCCGGGCGAGACGGCGGGCTGGAGACGAGGGACTCACCTCGGGGGAGATCGGCTTGCCGGTCGGCAGCGGGCCTGGTTCTCACGAACCGGGCCCGATGTTTTCCGTCGGTGGTATGATGCGCGAGCCGATGACCCCAGAGCGCCTGCAGGAGATCGACGAAGAGCTGTCCTCCTTCGGCAAGAGCGACGAGGCGCTCGCCGAGGTGGTCACCCGGGCCCGGGCCCTGGCCGCGGAGGCGGAGGGCGACCTGGCCGCGCTGGTGCAAGGGCTCGACGAGGCGCGGGCCGCGGCGAGCGCGTCGGCGCGGGCTGCGGTGCGGGACGCGGTCGAGGAGCTCACCCCCGACGCGCCGGAGGAGCCCGAGGGCTCGGGGCTGGTCGAGATCCCCGAGGACGTGATCCGCGGAGAGGCGCTCCCGCCGGTCCTGGACCTCAACGAGCACGACCGGATGAGCCAGCGTCCGCCGAAGCTCGTGGAGGACACGCCGTTCGTGGAGGAGAGCACGGACGTGCACAGCGCGGAGGACATCGAGCGCGCGATCGTGTCGTCTCGGCCGCCGCCCCGCGACGCCGCCGCGGGCTCCTCCGACATCGCGGGCCTGAGCGTGGACGAGCTGTTCGAGGACGCCGAGCCGAGCGCGGCCGCGGTGAGCACCGGAGGCGGGCTCGCCGACCTCTTCGACGACGAGGAGGAGCTCCGCCTCAGCGACCCGGACGGGTTCCAGGGGCTCGAGGGGCAGCTGGAGCCGGCCGAGGCCGACAAGGAGTTCGAGCTCGGCCCTCCCATCGGGGAGGACATGGAGGAGCAGACCGACCTCGTGCGCGGGGAGGACCTCGCGCGGTTCCCCCTCGTCGGTCAGGAGTACGGAGCCCCCTCGGCGGACGAGGAGCAGGAGGAGTCCACGATGCTCTTCTCCGTCGACGAGCTCCGCGACATCCAGACCGAGAACACGGCGGGCGAAGGCGAGGACCTCGGCAGCGACGACTTCGAGCTCCTCGTCGACGAGGACGTGCTCGAGCTGGACATGGACGACGCGCCGCCCGTGAAGCGCTCGGCCGCGCCCCCTCCCCCGGCCGCCGCGTCCGACGAGGACGACGACGGCGAGAACGGAGGCGGCGGCAAGGGCGGCGGGCTGATCAGCCGAATCCTCGGCCGCAAGTAGATCCTCAGGCGCCCGCGGCGCGATAGACCGTGGCGATGGCCTCGCCGAGCTTGCTCGGGTCCTTGCCGCCGGCCTGCGCGAAGTCGGGCCGGCCGCCGCCGCCGCCGCCGACGATCTCGGCCGCCTCCTTGACGAGGTTGCCCGCGTGGAACCGACCCACGAGCTCCTTGCTCACGCTGCAGGCGAGCAGCGCCTTGCCGCCCGCGTCGGCGCCGAGGAGGATCACGGCCGGCGCGAGCTTGTCGCGGAGCTGATCGGCCAGCTCCCGCAGCGCCTTGCCGTCGGTGAGCTCCACCGTCGTGCCGAGGAAGGTCACCCCGTCCACCTGCTTGGCGTCGGCCGTCAGGTCCGTCGTCGAGCCGCTGACGAGCTTCTTCTGCAGCTGCTCGATCTCCTTCTGGAGCGACTTGTTGGTCTCGAGCAGCTTCTGCACGCGGTCGGTCGTCTCGCCGCGCTTGGCCTTCAGCAGCGCGCCGGTCTCGGCCAGCTCGCGCTCCATCTGGCGCATCACCTTCATCGCGCCGGTCCCCGTCTGCGCCTCGACTCGGCGCACGCCCGCCGCCAACCCCGACTCGCTGACGATCTTGAACAGGCCGATGTCGCCCGTGCGCGCGGCGTGGGTGCCGCCGCAGAGCTCGATGGAGTCGTGCGTCATGGTCAGCATGCGCACCACGTCCCCGTACTTCTCGTCGAAGATGCCGATGGCGCCCCGCTTCTTGGCGTCGTCCATCGGCAGCACCTCGGTCTCGATCGGGGCGTTCTCGAGGATCTTCGCGTTCACGAGATCCTCGATGCGCACGAGCTCGTCGGCCTCGAGTGGACGGCTGCCCGCGTAGTCGAAGCGCAGCCGATCCGGCCCGACGAGCGAGCCCTTCTGCATGGCCTGCTCGCCCAGCACCGTGCGGAGCGCCCAGTGGAGCAGGTGCGTCGCGCTGTGGTTCCGGCGCGTGCGTGTTCTCGAGTCGTGATCCACCTCGAGGCGGACCTCGGCCCCCACCTCGAGCGGGGCGCCCTCGAGCTTGCCCACGTGCACGAAGAGCCCGTCGCGCGGCTTCTGCGTGTCGCTCACCACGAAGCGCGCCTCGCCCGCGAGGATGACGCCGCGGTCGCCGACCTGACCGCCGCTCTCGGCGTAGAAGGGCGTGGCGTTGGTCACCAGCTGACCCTCCTGGCCGGGCTCGAGGCGCGTGACGCGCCCGCCGTCGTGGATGATCGCGGCGAGGCGGCTCGTCGCCTGCTCCTGCTCGTAGCCGAGGAACTCCGTGGCCGGCAGCTCCTCGGCGAGCTCGTGATAGACGCCCTCGACCGCCTGGTCCCCGACCGCCTCGTCGGAGCGGCTGGCCTCCTTGTGGAGCTCCATCGCGGCCTCGTAGCCGGCCTGGTCCACGCCGAAGCCCTGCTCGCGCCCGATGACCTCCTGGAGATCGAAGGGGAAGCCGTAGGTGGAGTAGAGGTCGGCCGCGACCTCGCCCGGCAGGAGCTTCTGGCCATCCCGCTCGAGCCAGCGCTCGTTCTTGGCCATGAGCTCGAGCCCCTGGCCGAGGGTGCGTCGGAAGCGCTCCTCCTCCTGCTTGGTCAGATCCTCGATCAGGGCGCGCCGCTCGACGAGCTGCGGGTAGGCGTCGCCGAGGATGTCGACCACCTTCAGCACCGCCTCGTGGAAGAAGAGCCGCTCGATGCCGAGCTGGTGCGACTGCCGGATGGCGCGCCGCATCACGCGCCGGAGCACGTAAGAGCGCTTGTCGTTCCCGGGGAAGATGCCCTCGCTCATCATGAACGCGGTGGCCCGGGCGTGATCGGCGATGACGCGCATGGCGACGTCGTCGGCGCCGAGGGTGCCGCCGTAGGGCTTGCCGCAGATCTGCGAGGCGAGATCGACCACCGGGCGCAGCAGATCCGTGTCGTAGTTCGAGACCACGCCCTGGAGCACGCAGGCGAGGCGCTCGAGGCCCATGCCGGTGTCGACCGAGGGCGCGGGCAGCGGGACGAGCGCGCCGTCCTCCTGCCGGTCGAACTGCATGAAGACGTTGTTCCAGATCTCCACCCAGCCGGTTCCATCCGCCGTGGGCTCGTCGCCGAAAGTCGACAGGTCCGGCTCGCCCGCGCCCATGTAGAAGTGGATCTCGGTGCACGGGCCGCAAGGGCCGGTGTCACCCATCTGCCAGAAGTTCTCCTTCGCGTTGCAGCGGAAGATGCGCTCCTCGGGCAGGCCCGCGAGCTCCTTCCAGAGCGAGGCGGCCTCCTCGTCGGCGGGGGTCTGCGCGTCGCCCTCGAAGATGCTGACGACCAGGCGCTCCTTCGGGATCCCCATCGTCTCGGTGAGGAACTCCCAGGCCCAGCCGATGGCGTCGCGCTTGAAGTAGTCGCCGAACGAGAAGTTGCCGAGCATCTCGAAGAAGGTGTGGTGCCGCGCGGTGTGGCCCACGTTCTCGAGGTCGTTGTGCTTGCCGCTGATCCGGATGCACTTCTGGCTGGACGTCGCGCGCTGGTAGTCGCGGGTCTCCTTGCCCGTGAAGACGTCCTTGAAGGGCACCATCCCCGCGTTGGTGAACATCAGGGTGGGGTCGTTGGCCGGGACGATGGGCCCGGACGGGACACGCGCGTGGCCCTTCCCTTCGAAGAAGGAGAGGAAGGCTTCGCGGATTTCGGCGGACGTCTTCATGACGCGCGAGTCGTACCGCTCGGCCCGACCGGCGGCAACCGCGCAGACCCTCGCGGCGCAGCTACCGGAAGACGTAGCCGAACTGGAGCTGCAGCCGCACGTAGTGGTCGAAGACCGTCTCCATCGGGCCGCCGACCACGTCGTCGAGATCCGGGACGCCGCCCGGGGCCGGAGGGCTCACCGGCCAGACCTCCCAGAGGCGGCTGTCGGTCCAGGGGTCCATGTACGTCGAGCAGTCGGTCCCCGGGGCGCAGCCGACCTGCCCACGGAAATCGGTGGCGAAGAAGAAGTAGCGCACGCTCGCGGCGAAGAAGAGCGCGCCCGGCACCACGTCCGGGATCTCGACCCGCAGCTCGAACGCGCTCGAGAAGCCGTTCGAGGGGCCCGTGTCGGTGCCCCAGACGTTGCGGGTGGTGACGCCCTGGCTGACCCCGACCCGGCCCGCGACGTCGAGGGTGAGGAACACCCACTCCGGGAGCGCGACCAGCTCGATCCCCGCCCCGATCACGAGCGAGCCGTGCTCCATGGGCGGGATGATGGTGTCGCGCTCCACCGTCTGCAGCTCGGTCGCGCCGAGGTCGAAGGTGAAGTAGTCGTAGCCCGCCGTGAGCCGGAGCATCGGTGCCCCGTCGCCCTCCCCGAGCAGGTGCCGGAAGCGCGCGCCGACGAAGAGCTCGAGCTGGCTCGTCGGGACCTCGACCCCGATGGCCGGATCGGCCTCGAGGAAGCCGTTCGTCTTCAGCCCGAGCGAGTGCGAGAACGAGACGAGCAGCCCGAGGTAGGGGAAGGCCTGGTCTCCGAACGCGCCCGGGTAGAGCTCGCCGTAGAGGCCCGGCTCGAAGTGCCCGATGCCGCCGCTCTGGTAGCTCCGGCTCTGGTCGAAGGTGGCGGTCGCGGGGTCGACGACCTCGCCGGTGCCGGTGTCGCGGCAGGGGTCGGTGCGGCAGTCCACGCGCCCGTGCTGGGCCGAGTACACCCGCGCGCGGGTCGCCATGCTGCGGAAGAGCGTGCCGCCGCCGAGGCCGAGCCGGAGCGCCTCGTAGCGCGAGCTGGGCGCGCGCGGCGGCGCCTCCTCGACGGGCTCTTCGATCGGCGGCGGCGCCTCGACCTCCCGCCGCTGATACCAGGGCGTCTCGCCGGGCTCGGCCACGACCGCCGCCGGGGAGCGCGCCTGCGCGAGGTAGTCGCTCAGCCGCGCGTGACCGCTCCGACCCACGCCGGAGAGCGACGCCGCGGTCCGCCCGCCCCAGCTCTCGGTGCCGAGCTCCACGCCGTCCGCCCCGTTGCGTACGCGCACGCTCCCGATCCAGCGGCGGCGCCGACGACGCACGCGGCCCTCGAGGATGGCGACCGCGTTCAGCTCACGGGCGAGGTCGACGTACTCGGCGTCGGTGGGTCGGCGGCCGATCCCGAGGCGACGGCTGGCGTCGCGGACCTCGGACTCGTCGATCACGAAGACGCCGTTGTCCTCCAGATCCCGCACCAGCGCGCGCCGCATCGCGCTCCCGCGCGGGCCGCGGAAGCGCTCGACGATGACCCGCTGGGCGGGCTGGGGCTGCGCCTCCACCGGCGCGGAGGCGAGGAGAAGGATGGCCAGACAGAGCTGTACTGCGCGCCGCATGGGTCCCGGCCAGCCTACCAGAGCGGGCCGGGGGCCGATCAACGACCGACGAAGACCGCGGACTCGCCCGCGCCGAGGCTCACGCGCAGCCGGCCGCCGTCGAGGCGCGCGCTGCCGCCGCCCGCGAGCCGCTCGAGGCTCGTGACCGCGCCGAGGAGCGAGCCGGTCAGGCCGTCGACGCCCCGGTCGGTGATCGCGCCGCCGCGGTTCACGGCCACCACCGCCAGCTCGCCCGGATCGTCGTGAGCGTAGGCGTAGACGTAGAGGTCGCCCTCCACGAGGAGCGGCACGCGGCGGCCGCGGCGGAGCGCCTCGGAGGCGGCGCGGGCCCGGCCGAGCTCCGACAGGTGCGTGCGCAGCCCCTCCTCGAGCGTCGACGTCGACGTCTCGCCCATCGCGACCGACGCGAGCGGGCCCGTCCAGACCATGTCGCGGCGGTTGTCCGGGTCGTTGCCGCCCGGCATGCCGAGCTCGTCGCCGTAGTAGAGGAAGGGGATGCCCGGCAGCGTGTAGAGCACGGTGAAGGCGCGCTTCAGCCGGTCGAAGGCCGCCGGATCGCTCGGCCGGCCCGGGAGCGAGGCGCAGCCGCCTCCGTCGGGCCAGCGGCAGCCCTGCGCCGGATCGAACGCGGCGCGCGAGGCCATGCGGTTGCTGTCGTGCGTGCCGAGGAAGCGGACGTGCAGGCCGTCGGGCGCGTAGCGGCTCTCGAAGTCGCGCACCACCGTCTCGACGTCGGTGAAGGCCATGCGGTCGGTGACCAGGCCGTCCTGGAGGCGGTGGTGGGTGATGAAGTCGAACTGGCCGTCGAGCGCCTGCTCTCCGACGTAGGCGTCGATCCAGTCGTAGCCGTCGGAGAAGGTCTCGCCGCAGCCGTAGTCCGCCGAGTCCCACTGCCCGACCGCGGTCTCGCCCACGAGGTAGAGCCGCTCGCCGCCCTGGCCGAAGCGGCGGTCGAGCGCGGCCCGGAGGTTGAAGATGGAGTGGGTCTCGACGTGCTTCACCGCGTCGATGCGGAAGCCGTCGATGCCGAACTCCTCGACCCAGAAGATCGCGTCGTCGATGAACTGCCGCTCCGCCCCCGGCACGCGCCAGTCGATGTCGGGGAGGTACGGCGCGAACAGACAGTCGAGCGGCCGCTCGCTCCAGCCGCAGCCGGCCTCGGCCCCGCACACGCAGCCGGTGCGGAACCACTCGGGGTGCTCGGCGAAGTACTCGTGCTGCTCGTGGATCTGGTTGTTGATCAGATCGAAGAGCACCCGGATGCCGCGCGCGTGCGCCTCGTCCACGAACGCCCTCAGCGCCTCGTTGCCGCCGAAGCGCGGCTCCACGTCGCGGCCGCGCGAAGGCCAGTAGCCGTGGTAACCCGCGAAGCGGCGGGCGCCGTCGCGGCCCTCGAAGTGCCCCTCGGCCTGCTGGTTGATCGGGCTGAGCCAGATCGCGTTGACGCCGAGGTCCTCGAAGTAGCCGCTCTGCATCACCTCGAGCGCGCCCCAGAGATCGCCGCCGTGGAAGTCCGCCGCGTACTCGACCGGGGCGCCGACCGGCGCGTCGCTCTCGCGGTCGCCGTTGGCGAAGCGGTCGACGACGATCATGTACATCGTCGCGTCCCGCCACTCGAAGGGATCGGCCTCGATCCAGAAGGGCAGGTCCACCGGCGCGGCCTCGCGGCCCTCGGTGTCGACGGCCCGGACCGAGAGCAGGTGGCGGCCCTCCGCGAGCCCCTCGAGGTGCACGTCGTACGCGCCCGCGCCGACGTCGAGGCGGGCCGCTCCGGCGGGCAGGGGCGCGCCGTCGAGCGTGAAGGTGACCTCGCGCGGCGGCGCCCCGTCGGCCGCGGTCCGCACGGTCACGTGGGTGTCGGCCGTGCCCCGCGCGCCGTCGGCGTCGAGCCGGCCGGCCTCGATCTCCGGGCCCGCGTCGCAGGTCGGCATGACGAGCGCGCTGTTGAGGCAGCCGCCGTCGTACTGTCGGCGGCCCTCCGCCGGGTCGAGGATCCAGGTCCCGTCGACGATGAGCTTGTAGGGGTAGCGCTCGCCGCTCGTGAGGCGCGGGTTGGGTGAGAGGGTGATCGTGAAGATCCCGTCGCCGTCGTCGTCCCGGAGGTCGAGCGGCGCGTCGCCCCAGCTGGTGAAGCTGCCGGCGATCTGCACCGTCGTGACGCCGGGGCCCGCCGCGTGGCTCACCGTCAGGTCGCAGCTCCGCGCGGCCCAGTTGGCCTGTCCCGCGTCGCCGGGGAGCGAGGCGTCGTCCGCGGCGTCGGGTACGACGCGTGCGTCCGGCGACGAGGCCGCGTCCTGCCCGGCATCGAGGCCGGGTGGCACGCCATCACAGCCCATGGCAAATAGGAACAGCCCAAGCGTTACTACGCGCTGAGTCACGAATGCCTCCGAAGCGACACACTGACGAACCTGCGGCCCGCATGCAAACGCTCGGGTGCCTGCTCACCTTGCTCGGCCTCTCCGCGGGCGTGGTGGCGTGTGACGGGGGCGAAGTCGCCTCCGACGCCGGCGCCGACGCCGCCCTCGAGGACGCGCAGAGGCCGCCGACCGACGCGGGCGACTCGCCCGACGCGACCGTGGACGGCGGGCCCGAACTGCCCCGCACCTGCGTGCGCCCGTCGAGCGCCGACGCGAGCGGCACCGACACGCTCGAGGACGCGCTCGGCCGCGCCACGGTGAGCGTGTCGGAGCGCGAGGCGTGCCTCCGCAGCTACACGCTCGAGAGCACCGCGACCTTGCGCGACGGCCGCCCCGACAACCCGCGCGCCGTCGCCGAGCGCGAGGGCTGGCCGACGACCCGCACCGGCCACGATCTCTTCGACGCCCTGCACGCGCTCGCGCTCGAAGAGGTGCGCGAGAACAGCGTGGCCGCGATCCGCGACGGCGCGTTCGACGAGGGCCGACCGGTCTCGTGCGGCGAGGGCGGCTGCTTCGAGACGGGCCGCCTCTGGAACTACGTCTGGACCCGCGACACGGCCTACGCGATGCACCTCGGGCTCGCCGCGCTCGATCCGACCCGCGCTCGCAACTCGCTCGAGTTCAAGCTCAGCGAGCGCCGCGGCGGCGGCAACCTCCAGATCGTGCAGGACACCGGCTCGGGCGGCAGCTACCCGATCAGCACCGACCGGGTCGCGTGGACGGTGGGCGCGTGGGAGCTGCTCCAGCACCTGGACGGCGCCGAGCGAGACGCCTTCGCCGAGCGCAGCTACCGCGCGCTGCGCAACACGGTCGAGCACGACCGGCGCGTGGTCTACGACGCCGACGGCGGGCTCTACCGCGGCGAGCAGTCGTTTTTGGACTGGCGCGAGCAGACCTACCCCGAGTGGACGGCGGGCGACGTGGTGCACATCGGCACGAGCCGCGCGCTGAACACGAACCTGCTGCACCTGCGCGCGCTCGAGATCACCGCGGAGCTGGCGGTGGAGATGGGCGACGACCCGAGCCGCTACCAGGGCTGGGCCGACGCGCTCCGCGAGGCGATCCGGACGCAGCTCTGGCTGGAAGACGAGGGGCAGTTCTCCACCTACGTCACGACCGAGCTCGACCCGGCGCCGGTGCGCCGCTTCGATCTCCTCGGCGCGAGCTTCGCCATCCTCTTCGACGTGGCCACGCCCGCTCAGGCGACGCGCATCCTCAGCGGCTACCCGCACTACGGACCCGGCGCGGCCGTGGTCTGGCCCCAGCAACAAGACGTGCCCATCTACCACAACCGCGGGGAGTGGCCGTTCGTCACCGCGTACTGGCTGCGGGCGGCGAAGCACGCGGGGCACGACGCGGTGGCCGACCGGATGATGACGGCGCTGATGCGCGGCGCGGCGCTGAACCTCTCCAACATGGAGAACTTCGAGGCCGCGAGCGGCGCGCCCTGGCTCGACGAGGGCAGCACGAGCGGCCCGGTGGTGAACAGCCAGCGGCAACTCTGGTCGGTCGCGGCCTACGTCTCGATGGTGCACCAGACGCTCTTCGGCCTCGAGGCGGAGCCGGATGGGCTGCACGTCCGCCCCTTCGTGACCGCGGCCATGCGCGAGCTCTTCGCGGGCACGGACGAGCTGGCGCTCAACGACTTCCCCTACCGCGGCCGCGCGGTGACGGTGGTGCTTCACCTGCCGGAGTCGGCCGGCGAGGGAGCCCTCACCATCGAGTCGATCGTCGCGGCGGGCGCCGCGGTCGAGGGCGACCTGCTCACGGACCTCGAGGCGCAGGTGCGCGTCGACGTCACCCTGGGCGCCGGGGCGGGCGGCTCGAGCCTGACCGAGACGAGCGACGCGGACTGGCGTGACGTCTTCGGGCCCCGGACGCCGCGCATCGAGAGCGTGAGCGCGGCGGCGGGCGGCGTGCAGCTCGCGCTGCGCACGAGCGAGAGCCCCGGCGACGTGACGTGGCGCATCTACCGGGACGGCGAGGTCGTGGCGGACGCCCTCCCCGGCGGCACGACGTCCTGGACCGACGCGGCCGTGGATCCGGGCGGCGCCCGCTCGCCCTGCTACGTCGCGGAGCTGACCTACACCCGCAGCGGCAATCACTCGCAGCACTCCCCGCCGAGCTGCTGGTGGGGCGCGGGCTTCTCCCGCATCGCCACCGTCGACGCGAGCGCGATGACGAACGTCGGCGGCGCCGGCAGCACCGACCACGGCCGCTTCCACTACGGATCGTGGGGAGACCCGGGACACTCGCTGACGGTGCCTAGCTTCACCCCGAGCCAGAGCGGCGAGCACCTCTTCCAGGTGACCTTCGGCAACGGCGCCGGCTCGGTGAACACGGGCATCACCTGCGCCATCAAGCGTCTCGTCGTGGAGGAGGTCGCGACCGGCGCCGTCGTCGCCGACGGCCCCCTCTACATGCCGCACCTCGGCACGTGGTCCCGCTGGGAGGACTCGAACTTCGTCTCGGCCGAGCTCCGCGCGGGCGTCGAGTACCGCGTGGTGATCCGCGGGGACGACGAGATGGTCAACATGTCGTCGTTCGCGCACTTCGAGGCCTACACGGGTGGCCTCGGCGGGCGCTCGGGCGTGTTCAACCGCGTGAACATCGCCGAGCTCGTCGTCCTCGCCCGCTGACCACTGCGCTCTTCGGACGGGCGCTCTTCAGACGGGCGCTCAGCGCGCCGCGCGCGCGAGGGACAGCATGTCCTCCGCGGCGCGGCGGGTGCTCTTGGTGATCTGGAGGCCGCCGACCATGCGCGCGATCTCCTCGAGCCGCTCGGGCTCGCTGAGGCGCTCGATCCGGCTCCGGGTGCGCTCGCCTTCGGTCTCCTTGACCACCCGGTAGTGCCGGTCCGCGTAGACCGCGATCTGGGCGAGGTGGGTGATGCAGATCACCTGGTGGTGGGCCGCGACGTCCACGAGCTTCTGCCCGATGACCTCGGCCACCGCGCCGCCCACCCCGCTGTCCACCTCGTCGAAGACGTACATGCCCGCGCGGCCGACCCCGGCGAGCACCCGCTTGATGGCGAGCATCGCGCGGGAGAGCTCACCGCCCGAGGCGATCTTGCGGAGCGCGCGCGGCGTCTCGCCCTTGTTGGGCGCGATCAGGAACTCGACCCGATCGATGCCGGTCTCGCTGAGGCGCGCGCCGTCCACCACCAGCTCGCCCCGCTTCTCGTCGAGCTGCTCGACCTGCACCTCGATGCGCGCGCCGCCCATGCCGAGCGACGAGAGCTCGTCCGAGATGCGCTTGCCCAGCTCGTCCGCGATGGCGCGCCGCTTCTTGCTGAGCTTGCGCGCCGCCGCCGCGGCCTTCTCGAGCGCCTTCTTCTTGGCCAGCTCGAGCTCCTCCAGGTGCTCCTCGGCGCGGTCGAGCTGGGCCAGCTCGGCGGTGGCCTCCTCGCGGAAGGCGAGGATCCCCGCGATCTCGCCGCCGTACTTGCGGGAGAGGCGCTTGAGCTTGTGCAGCCGGTCCTCGACCTCGGCGTGTCGCTCCGGATCGAAGACCACGTCGCGCGCGTAGACGCCGAGCTCGCGCGCCGCCTCCTCCACCTGGGTCAGCGCCGACTCGAGCTGCTCGGCCAGGGGCGCGAGCGTGGGGTCGACGTCGGCCGCCTCGCGCACCTCCGCCGCCACGCGCCCGAGCACCTCGCAGAGCGCGTCGTCCTGCGCGTAGAGCACCTCCTCGGCGCCCCCGGCCGCCTTGGTCAGCTGCTCCGCGTGTCGCAGCCGGTCGCGCTCGGCGCTCAACTCCTCGTCCTCGCCCGGCTTCGGGTCCAGCTCCTCGATCTCGCGGATCTGGAACCGCAGCAGATCCTCGCGCTCCCCCCGCTGGCTGATCGCCTCCTCCGCCGCGCGGAGCTGCTCGTGCGCCTCCCGCAGGGAGCGGTGCGCGTCCCGCACCTCCTCCCGGAGCGCGTCGAGCTTGCCGAACGCGTCGAGGAAGCTCATGTGCGTGCCGGGGTCGACGAGGGTGTGGTGCTCGTGCTGGGAGCTGATGTCCACCAGCCCCTTGGCCAGCGCCGACAGCTGCCCCGCGGTGGCCAGCCGGCCGTTCAGGTACGCGCGCGTGCGCCCCGACGCGCTCACCACCCGCCGGACGATGAGCTCCACCTCCCGCTCCAGCCCCGACGCCTCGAGCCGGGCGAGCGCCTCGGCGTCGTCGCTCAGGTCGAAGAGCGCCTCCACCTCGGCCTGCTTGGCCCCGGTGCGGACCAGCTCGGGCCGGCCCTTCTCCCCCAGCACGAGCCCGAGGGCGTCGATGAGGATCGACTTCCCGGCCCCGGTCTCACCCGTGATGACGTTGAGGCCAGCCCCGAGCTCGACCTCGAGCTCGTCGATGATCGCCAGATGACGGACACGAAGACAGGTCAGCATGCGAGCACTCCAGCGCTACCGGTCGAGAGCGAGCCGGTGGCACCGGCGCAGGACGGATATCACGCCGACCGACTGACGCACTCCGAGAGAATTTTCACCTCGCGGTCGAGCGCGCCCCGCACGCGGACGCGTGACGTGTATCCCTGGGCGCGCGTGCGAGCGATCGAAGCGTCGAGCTCTCCGCACTCGATCTCGGCGAAGGGCTCATCGATCGGCACGGTGGAGGGACGCGGGGTGCGCACCGCGAGGGCGAACGAGATGACGAGCGCGGTCAGGCCCAGCAGCCCGGTCACGAAGGCGAAGGGGCGGGGCCTCAGCGGTCGGAGCGCCCGGTCCATCGAGGGAGCATGGCACGAGACGCACGAAAGGCGGCCCCGTGGGACCGCCTCGCGTGCGTCTTCGAAGCCGAGTGGGCTCAGGCCGCTTCGGTCTCGCGCTCCTCCTGCGGGAGCACCGGCTCGTCGAGGCGCGCCTCCTGGCGCATCTCCATGATGCGGTTGCGGCCCGCGGGCTTGAGGCTCAGCCACATGAAGTCGCGCACGTCGAGCATGTCGCGGGGCTTGAGCCCCTTCTCCTCCATGCGCTCCCGGGTGGCCGTCGTCATCGCGACGAGGCGCTCGTAGAGGAGGCCCATGGGGCGCTCGGGGAGACGCAGGCCCGGCGCCATCCAGTTGGCCTGGCGCTGGAAGATACCCTCCTTGACGACCGGGAACTCCTCGGCGCGGACCAGGCCCAGGAAGACCGTGGCCATCTGCCAGCTCGGCGTCTGGCCCATCGCGGTCTCGAGCGCCCGGACGTGGGCGCTGAAGCGGTTCTGGAGCTTGGAGTCCCCGTAGAGCAGCGCGCGCAGCGTGTTGCTCACGTTCTCCATGTGCGCTTCATCGATGTCCGTGAAGACCTTGCGCTCCTTCGCCGGGACGAGGCCCGTCATCTTCAGGACCTTGGTCGCCGCCGCGTGCAGCTCGAGCGGGCTCTGCTTGAACGCCGCCTTCGAGAGCAGCTCCTTCGCCTTGGCGACCGCCGGGTCACGGTGGCGCTTCAGCGGGCGCTTGCGGCCGTCGGTGCGATGGTCCTCGACCCACTCCGCGCTCTGGAAGCCGTCCTCGTACTTCTCGCGGAAGTAGGCGATCTGCTCGTCGAGCGAGATCTCCTTCACGCGGGGCGCGTTGGTGAGGCGGGGCTCGTCGTCGAAGCCCTCGCACATGCTCTTGAGGCCGTCGACGATGCTCATCGTGATGTCGAGCGGGCGATCGACCGCGTCGAGGAAGTGGTAGTAGCCGTCGATGAAGGTGCGCTTGCGGCCGTCCTGGAACTGCATGTGGACGCGGTCATCCGCCTTGCGGATGACGATGCCCAGACCCCACACATCTCGCTTGGTGTGCCGGAAGAGGACGGGCGCGCCGGGGTTGTAGGCGTGCATGTCGCTGGCGGTGGGCGTGGGGGCGTTCGGGGTCGGCTCGGTCAAGAGTCCTCCTGGGCAGAAGTGATGGGGCGGAAGTGCTACGCGACACGTTCGCGCACGAATCGCGAAAGAGTTCGGTGTTTGTTCGATGACGGACTGATGTCGGTGACGGGCCAGGGCGCCGCAGACAGAGGTGCCTGCGATGGCGTCACCGGCTCGGCCAGAAGACAGGGTCCGAGAAGACCCTCAGCGTTTCCGGCCTGCTGCGTCGTGAGGTCAGATTCCCCGGACGCAGCTGTAGCCCGGCCGGGACCTTCTGGCCCTCAGCTCCAGGCGACGTCTTCAACGTAGCATACAATCGCCAATTCTCCAAGTCCTATCGGGAATTTGAGGCATTCACGGCGCCCCGTTCGCGCGGTATGTTGTCGAGATGCAGCGCCACTCTTTCCTTTCGTTCGTCTGCTTCGCCTCCCTGCTCTCCGGCTGCCCGGCCTCCTCGACCCCGGGCGGCGCCGACTCGGGCACCCGACCACGCGACGACGCGGCGTCGAGCTGCGACGACCGCGTCCAGAACGGCGGCGAGACGGGCACCGACTGCGGCGGTGGCTGCGCGGGCTGCCCGGACGGAGTGCCCTGCGCGGTGGACGAAGACTGCCTCTCGCGCATCTGCGGCATCCGCCTCACGTGCGTCGCGCCGACCTGCATGGACCGGGTCCACAACGGCGACGAGTCCGACGTCGACTGCGGAGGCTCCTGCGCGGCGTGCCCGAACGACCGGGCGTGCGGGAGCGACGCCGACTGCGAGTCGATGCGGTGCCAGGGCGGCGTCTGCGCCTCGCCGTCTTGCAGCGATGGCGTTCGCGGCGGCGACGAGTCCGACGTCGACTGCGGCGGCGGCTGCCCCCCGTGCGGGCCGGGCGCCGCGTGCGGCGACGGCGCCGACTGCGCGTCGACGTCCTGCGAGGGCGGCGTCTGCACCACGCCCGCGTGCGACGACGGCATCACCAACGGCGACGAGTCCGACGTCGACTGCGGAGGCAGCTGCGAGCCGTGCGTGGACGGCGCGGGCTGCGCGGACGGAGAGGACTGCGCCAGCGGGGTCTGCGCGGCGGGCATGTGCGCGCCGCCGAGCTGCATGGACGGAGTGCAGAACGGCGGCGAGGTCGACGTGGACTGCCGCGGCCCGTGCCCCGCGCTCTGCCTGACCGGGCAGCGCTGCGGCGACGCGTCCGACTGCGACAGCGGCGTGTGCAGCGCGGGCGTCTGCGCGGCCCCCGCCTGCGACGACGGCGTGCAGAACGGCGGCGAGAGCGACGTGGACTGCGGCGGCGCGGCCAGCTGCCCGCGCTGCCCGGACGGATCGACCTGCACGACGCCCGGAGACTGCGCGACCGGCGCGTGCATGGGCGGCACCTGCGGCAGCGGCGTGACCTACGTCGGCTACGCGAACTGGACGCAGATGTGTCAGACGCAGACGGACGCGCAGCAGGACAGCGTCATGGACAGCGCGTGCTCGGCCGCCTTCCGCGGAGCGCGGGCCGCGACCATGGACGAGCTCATCAACCGACGCATCATGGGCTTGCCCGCGACCAACACGTCGGGCGCGTGGCTGATCCCCAAGTGTCCGGGCTGCGCGGGCACGTCGAACAGCGCTTGCTTGTCAGGGCACGCGAGGCTCTGCGTGAACCCGAGCGACGCGTGGCCGACGAGCACGTCTCCGTGGAGCAGCAACTCGGGCTGCTATCAGACCCGCCGCACCGCCCTCTGCGTCCGGTAGCGACCGTTCACATAGGCCCTTCGCCCGGACTTCGGCTAGGCTGAAGCCCTTGGCCAACATCGGCTACATCCAGGTCGTCCGGCACTGCAACCATTTTTGCGGGTTCTGCTCCAACCCGACGACGGCCTACCACCACACGTTCGAGAGCATGGCGTTGCTCGTCGACGACCTCGCCGAGCGCGGATACTTCGGCGTGGTACTCACCGGCGGCGAGCCGACGCTCCACCCGGAGCTGCCCCGGATCGCCGGCTACGCCAGGGAGCGCGGCCTCCACGTCCGCATGATCACGAACGGGTGGCGGCTCGCCGATCCGAGCTTCGCGGAGGCGCTCGCCGAGGCGGGGCTCGAGCTGGCCCACGTGTCCATCTACTCCGTCCGGCCCGAGATCGAGGCGCGGCTCCGGGGCGTGGACGCCACCCTCGACAAGGCCCACGCGGCGCTCGAGAACGCCGCCCGCTTCGGCATCGAGGCGAACGTCAACTGCGTCATCAACGCGCTCAACGCGGATCACCTCGACGAGAACGTCCGGGTCCTGGTCGAGCGTCACCCGCACGTCCGTCACTTCGTCTGGAACAACCTCGACCCGTCGATGGGGCGCGCCGAGGTCAACCAGGATCAGTTCACGCCGCGCCTCGCGGACTTCGAGCTCTCGCTTCACCGCGCGATGCGCTTCCTGCACAAGTCGGGGCGGAGCTTCCGCGTGGAGCGCGTGCCGCTCTGCTACATGACGGATTTCGCCTGGGCGAGCACCGAGACCCGCAAGATCGTCAAGGGCGAGGAGCGCGTGGTGCACTTCCTCGACGACAAGCAAACGGTGCGGCAGACGGACTGGGAGCACGTCTACGCGGACGGCTGCCGGGTCTGCTCGCTGCGCAACGTCTGCGGCGGCCTCTTCGACCGAGGGCAGGCCTACGACCCGGCGGAGCTGGCGCCCGTGTTCGTCCCGCTCGAGCCCGTGGTCCAGCGCATCATCGAGGACCCGTCGGACCCCAGCTACCCGCTCCGCACGTACGCCGAGTGGCGCCCCGACTTCGAGCGGCGCGTCGCCGAGGCGCGGGCCCACGCGCGTCCGAAAGAGCAGCCGGGCGAGCTGCCACCGCCCGCGATGCGCGATCCGCACGCGCCGCCGGTCGGCATGGTCACGGAAGACAGCTTGCGACGCTTCGCGCGGGCGCGCGCCGCCGAGCAGCGTCGCGCGGCCCGCCAGGACGTGGAGATCGAGAAGCTCGGCATCCAGGGCGTGCGCGAGGACTGAAGACAGAGTCGACAGAGACCACGAGACGCCCGAGGAGCGGCGCGCGCGCCGGCGGCGGGATCCCGACCGGACCCGCCCCTGAAGGCTGGACAAGCGCCCGCGATGGCGGTAACTCCCGCGCTCTCGGGCCTTTTCACGGGCCTCGACCGACCCTACCGGAGCGGATGATGTCTCAGATCGAAAGCGCCCACGGCAAGCTCACCAAGGTCGACCAGGAGTGGACGGGCAGCCGCTTCATCGGCCTCCTCGTCGGGACCCTCACCGTCGCGCTGATCGTGATCTTCGTGATCGCGTCGGTGAAGAGCGGCGACTACAGCTGGTACCCGTTCGGGCACGACCTCATCAAGCACACCTTCGAGACCTCCAGCATCTGAGGCCCAGAGGTAGGTGCGGCTGCTACACGCCTGAAATGAAAGGCGGTTGTAGCCCCGCGCTGGCTTGACGCCTCGGTGTCCGGCCCGCCATCATTTTGCGTCGGGGATGGGTCACCGAGACCTCAGAGTCGGCGTCTGTCTTCTGCTCGCGGTGAGCACGGCAGCGACGACGGTGCTCGCGACGGCCACGACCGTGGCCGCGCAGGAGATCTCTGCGCGCGATCGACAGTCGGCCGCCGAGGCGTACGACCGCGGCACCTCGGCCTACCTCTCGGAGGACTTCGCGCGCGCCGCGCAGTGGTTCGAGACGGCCCACCGTCTGGCGCCGGCCTCCGCCGCGCTCGTGCAGGCGGTCCGGGCCCACGAGCGCGCCGGAAACGCGCTGCGGGCCGCGTCCCTCGCGCTGCAGCTCACCGCACTCTACCCGGACGATCGCGCGGCGCAGCGCGCAGCCCGCAGCGCGCTTCAGGGGGCCGACGGCTACCTGCGCGTCGAGGTCGAGTGCGAGGGTTGCACGGTCGAGGTCGACGGCGCGATCCTCGGCCACCCGCAGTTCTTCGTGGAGGCAGACGCCGAGCACACCGTCGTCGCGAGCTTCGAGACCGGAAACCGCTCCCAGACGATCCGCGGCGCGGCCGGCGAGACCCGGTCCCTCTCGTTCGAGACGCCCGAGCCCGAGGCGGTGGTGGACGAGGTCATCGGGGATGAAGCCGGAGACGCGACGCCGCTCGACTCCACCCCGGCCGAGGCGCAGGGCGGAGGCGGCGTGCCGCTCGCCGTGACGATCACCGGGATGGTGATCACGGCCGGGCTCGGCGGCGTCCTGATATGGTCGGGCGTCGACGCGCTCGACGGCGTACCGGCGTACGAGGCCAACCCCACGGTCGAGGGGCTCGCCGATGGGCGCGCGCGCGAGGAGCGCACCAACTGGCTCATCGCCGGCACGTCGGTCGCTGGCGCGGCGACGGTGATCCTGATGCTGCTGACCGACTGGGGCGGCGGCGGCGAGGGCGGCGAGGTCGAGCCGACGGTGGCCTTCCAACCGGAAGGCGTCATGCTCGGTCTGAGAGGGAGACTGCCTTGACCGCCGTGCCGAAGCCCGCCTACGGGACGACCGATCTGACCGGTCGGCGCCTCGGCCGCTACGAGGTGCTCAACCTCCTGGCGTCGGGCGGGATGGCCACCGTCTACGTGGCGCGGGCGCAGGGCGTCGCCGGGTTCGAGCGGCTCGTCGCCATCAAGGTGCTGCACCCGCACCTCGCGCACGACGAGGACTTCATCTCGATGTTCCTCGACGAGGCGCGGCTCGCGGCGCGGATCCGTCACCCCAACGCGGTGGGCACGCTCGACATCAGCGACACCCAGGGCGACGGCTACTTCCTCGTCATGGAGTATGTCGAGGGCGATCACTTCGGCGCGCTGCTCCGCAACGCGGCTAAGGGCGGTGAGCGCCTGCCCGTGCCGGTGGTGGCGCGCGTGGTGATGGACGCGCTCGCCGGGCTGCACGCGGCGCATCGTCTGACCGACGCGACGGGCGCGCAGCTGGATCTCGTCCACCGCGACGTCTCGCCGCACAACATCCTCGTCGGCGGCGACGGAGTGGCCCGCATCACCGACTTCGGCGTCGCCAAGGCGCAGGTCCGGCTCTCGTCCACCCGCGACGGTCAGTTCAAGGGCAAGCTCTCCTACATGGCGCCCGAGCAGGCGGCGTCGGGCCAGGCAGACCAGCGCTCGGACCTCTTCAGCATGGGCATCGTGCTCTGGGAGGCGCTGACCGGGCGGCGGCTCTTCCGCGGCGAGAACAACGCCGACGTGCTCAACAAGATCCTCAACCCCGCGGTGCCGCCGCCGTCGAGCTTCGAGCCCACGCTCGCGCCGTTCGACGCGGTGATCACCAAGGCGCTCGCCAAGGAGGCCGACGATCGCTTCCAGAGCGCGGACGAGTTCCTCGAGGCCATCGAGGAGGCGGCCGCGGACTGCGGGGGCGTGGCCACGCCGCGCGCGGTGGGCCGGACGGTCAAGACGTGGCTCGGGGACAAGATCGAGGCCGAGCGCGTCCAGATCCGAGACGCGATCGACGCGCTCGGGCGCAGCGAGCTGACGCCTGGCGTCCTGCCGCGCCCCATGGACAGCGGCTCGCAGCCGAGTCATCCGCAGAACAGCCGCGTGCGCCCGATCACCCCCGACGACGCGACGATGGGCGCCAAGCCCTCGACGCGCTCGTACTCCGAGGTCACGGCGCTGCCGGAGACGGGGAAGAAGAGCCCCCTGCTCTGGCTGGCCGTCGGCGCGCTGATCGTGCTGCTCTTCGCGGGCGGCGGGGGCGCCGCGTGGGCGCTGCTCGGAGACGACGCGGAGGTCGACGTGCTCCCGCCCGCGGCGGCCGGGGAGCCGGCGCAGACGCAGCCCACCGACGAGCCCGGGGCGCGGGCCGCGGACGTGGAGACCGAGCGCGCGGCCGAGGCGGACGCGCCGGTCGACCCGAGCCCAGCCGCCGATGAAGAAGCCGCCGAGGAACCCGACGACTCCGACGACCGAGCGGAGGCCGAAGACGACTCGGACAGCGCCGCGGCGCGGCGGCGACGGGCGCGGCGGCAGCGCCGGGCGCGAGAGAGAGAGGCCGCGGCCCAGGAAACGGAGCCGCCGGCCCAGCGGACCCCTTCCGCGCAGCAGCGAGGCGGCGAGGACGACGACCTCATGCTGAACCCCTATCGACGGTAGCGGGTCGACGGTAGCGGGCCGCGCGGGAACGTGTCCGACACGTCCCACCCTGGTATTCTCCCCCGAGGGGACCGACGCTTGGCCTTGCGCACTTTCATCCTCACGCTGGTCGTCACGCTCGCTGCGGGCTGCCAGGTCTATGACCCTTCCCTGGTCGAGGAAGACTCGGGGGTGGCGCTGCCCGACACCGGCCCGGCCACGCTGCGCCACCCGCCCCCTCGCCCCACGGGCATGGACGGGGACGACGGAGAGGAGCGCCTCTACGGGCTGCGCATGGTGATGCTCAACCAGGACGGCGAGCGCTGGCGCGACATCGGCTACGACCTCGATGGGCGCTTCACCGCGGAGCCGGGCTTCGACACCGAGTGCCTCCCGCCCCGGCGCAGCCGCCCACCGGTGGACGGCAACCAGGGCATCGACAACGTCTTCGGCGCCTCGCTCTTCCCGCTCGTAGACCTGACGGTGCCGGGGCTCCAGGAGACCGCACAGGCTGCACAGGAGGAAGGCAAACTGCCCGTCCTCCGCATGCGTGGGTGGAACGGTGAGGACGACGACCCGCGCGTCGACATCACCGTGACCAACGCCATCTTCATGACGGCGGCCGAGAGCGACGGGTCGCCGCCCGAGGTCGAGGTGGTGGACTTCGAGCCGCGCCGCCTCTCGGATGGGACCCGCCCCGACTTCCCCGCGTGGGACGGCACGGACTACGGCTGGTTCCGCGAGGAGACGTTCCTCGAGGGCGACCCCGAGCTGCCGCTCCTCCGGGACGACAACGCCTACGTCGCCGGTCGGTTGGTCGTGGCGCGCTTGCCCGAGAGGGTGGAGATCCTGTTCCCGGCCGACGATCTCGGCGTGATCGTCAAGCTCACCGACGCCCGCGCCACCGGCACGATCAGCGCCGACGGGAGCACGCTCGAGAACGTCGTGGTCGCAGGCCGCTGGGCCATCATCGATCTCTTGAGCACGGCGGAGAACGTCGGCGTGTGCCGCGACACCGCCCAGTACGACATCTTGACCGGCCAGCTCGACACCATCGCCGACATCCGCTCCGCCGCGGGCAGCGGCGGCGAAGGGGTGCGCTGCGACGCGATCAGCCTCGGCGTGCAGTTCACCGGCTCGCGGCTGCGCTGGGGTGGGCTGACGCCCGGGCCGCCCGTCCGAAACGTCTGCACGGACCCACGCACCGACGGAGGGCCGAGCGGCATGGACGGGGGCATGTCCGGCGCGAGGGACGGCGGCGTGGCCGACGGCGGCTGACCGCTTGTGAGCCGAGGCCCGACCGGCGTACGTTCTGCGCCATGTTCGAGCTCGGACCGCCCATCCCCACGCAGCCCACCGCCCAGAAGGCGCGCACCGTGGGCGAGATGTTCTGGCTGCGAGTCGCCCGCAGCGCCACCCGCCCGGCCCTGTTCTACAAGGACCGCGGGGCGTGGCAGGCGCTGACGTGGGCGCAGACCTATGACCGCGCCGCCTCCGTCGCCAAGGGGCTCTACGACCTCGGGCTCGAGCGCGGCGAGCGCGTGGCGGTGCTCGGCCCGACGCAGCCGCCGTGGGCCGTCTACGATCTCGGGGCGCAGCTCGCGTGCATGGTCAGCTTCGGCATCTACCCGAAGCAGTCCGCCGAGCAGGTCCGCTACCTGCTCGAGCACAGCGAGGCGCGCGCCATCTTCGTCGCCGATCCGGAGGAGCTCGAGACGGTGCTCGAGGCCGCCGAGGGCGTCGAGACGCTGAAGGCGATCGTGCCGTGGACCGACGCGCTCTACGGCGAGGCCAAGGGCCGCGACCCGCGCGTCGTCTCGCCGAAGCGCTTCGAGGGCGAGAAGCTCCCGGACGCCAAGGTGCGCGAGCTGTGGCAGACGGCGGACCCCGACGACACGGCCATCTTCATCTACACCTCTGGCACCACCGGGCCCCCCAAGGGGGCGATGATCAGCCACCGCAACATCCTCAGCCTGCTCACCGGCGCGGCCGACGCGAGCCCGTGGCTCCAGAGCGACCTGTCGATGCACTTCCTGCCCATGGCGCACGCGGCGGAGCGGGTGCTCGGCTTCTACGCGCGGGTGAACAACGGCATCCCGGGCGCCTACGCGGAGAGCACGGGGACGGTGCTGACGGACCTGCAGGAGGTGCGGCCGACGCTCTTCGGCTCGGTGCCGCGCATCTTCGAGAAGGCGTACGCGAAGATCCACTCCGAGCTCGAGAAGAAGCCGCCCGCGGTGCAGAAGATCTTCGCCTGGGCCGACGGAGTGGGCAGGCGGCGCGTGAAGTACGTGGTGGAGGGCCGCGCGGTGCCGCCGCTGCTCGCGCTCCAGTACAAGCTCGCCGAGAAGATCGTCTTCGAGAAGATCCGCGCCGCGTTCGGCGGGCGCGTCCGGCTGATGATCACCGGCGCCGCGCCCACCGCGCCCGAGATCCTCGAGTTCTTCTGGGGCGCCGGCCTGCCCATCTACGAGGCGTACGGCATGACCGAGTCGACGGTGATCACCCACATCAACCGCGAGGGCGCGGTGCGGCTCGGCACGGTCGGCCGCATCATCCCGCCCGCGGAGGCGCGCATCGCGGAGGACGGCGAGATCCTCGTGCGCGGGCCGTGGGTGTTCCGCGGCTACTACAAGCAAGAGGAGGCGACGGCGGAGACGGTGATCGACGGGTGGCTCCACACGGGCGACATCGGCGAGATCGACCGCGACGGCTTCCTCCGCATCACCGACCGCAAGAAGCACCTCATCATCACGGCGGGCGGGAAGAACCTCGCGCCGGCGAACATCGAGCGCGCCATCAAGGGCGAGGACGTGCTCATCAGCCAGGTCCACGCGCACGGCGACAAGCGGCCCTTCGTCAGCGCGATCATCACGCCCTCCCCCATCGAGACCCTCGAGTGGGGCGTCGAGCGAGGTCTCGTCACGAAGGACGAGCTCGAGGCGCGTCAGAAGGAGCTGATGGAGAACCCAGCCGGTCGCTCCGCCGCGCTGAACGAGGCCACGGCGAAGGTGGTCGCGCACCCCGACTACCGAGAGCGCGTGCGGCAGGCGGTAGGGCGCGGGAACCACCAGCTCGCGCGCGTCGAGAAGGTGCGCAAGTTCGTGCTGCTCGAGCGCGACTTCAGCCAGGACGAGGACGAGCTGACGCCGACCCTCAAGCTGAAGCGCAAGGCCATCGAGGCGAAGCACGGGCCGCTGCTCGATCGCCTCTACGCGGAGAAGGGCTTCGGCCTCGAGCCGTGAGCGTGCCCGCCTGGATCGACAGCCCCGGGGCGCTTACCCCGATCGTCTCCCGGGTCGACCCGGATCTGCGGCTCGGGGTCGACGCCGAGGGTGACGGCCTCTACCGCTATCGCTCGCGGCTCTGCATGATGCAGATCTGCGGCGGCGAGCTCGAGGCGCTGATCGACACGCTCGCGCTGGACGACCTGACGCCGCTCCAGCCGCTGCTCGGCGAAGACGGCCCGCTCAAGGTCCTGCACGACGTCTCGTTCGACGCGAAGATGCTCGACCAGCGCGGGCTGTCGCTCGGGCGCGTGTTCGACACCGCGGTGGCCGCGCGCTTCCTCGGCGAGAAGAGCACGGGGCTCGCGGCGCTGCTCGAGAAGTACTTCGAGGTGCAGCTCGACAAGAAGCACCAGCAGGCGGACTGGGGCGAGCGCCCGCTCGACGAGGACCAGAAGCGCTACCTCGTGGAGGATGTGCGGTACCTGCCAGAGCTCGCGAAGCTCTTCGAGGCGCGCGCGGCGGAGCTGGACGTGCTCGAGGAGATCGACGAGGAGACGCGCTACGCGATGCGACGCGCGCTCGAGCCCGAGGTGGAGCGCGAGCCGTGGACGCGGATCAAGGGCGCGCGCGACCTGAGCGGGCACGCGCTCGCGGTGCTGGTGGCGCTCGCGAACGTCCGAGAGCGCGAGGCGGCGCAGCAGGACGTCCCGCCCTTCCGCGTGACGGGCAACCGTGTGCTCTTCGAGGCCGCGCGGCGTCGCCCGCGCACGCTGGCGCAGCTCCGGAAGATCCGGGGGCTGCGGCAGCTCGACGACGCGCAGCTCCTCGACGCGCTCGAGGCCGCCGAGCGCGACGGCGTCCCCCAGGAGGACGCCACCCCGCCGCCGCCGGCCGAGGAGCGCGCGCAGCGCAAGGCGCGGGAGAAAGCGCTGACGGAGTGGCGCAAGAAAGAGGCCGCGGAGCGCGGCGTCGATGTGCAAGTCGTCCTGCCCGGACACTGCCTGCGGGACGTGGCCAAGATCGAGCAGCTCGAGGACGAGGCGCTGGCCTCGGTCGACGGCTTCGGCAAGAAGCGCCTCGCGCGCTACGGCTCGACGCTCCTCGACGTGCTCCGCGCGGCCGACGCGGCCTGAGGGGCGACTACATGCTCGCGCGATAGAGCGAGAGCATGTCGTCCTTGGTGCAGGGCCGCGGGTTGCCCTCCTTCGTCGCGTCCTGGATGGCGAGCGACGCGAGGTGCGAGAGCTGGTCTTCTTCGACCCCCGCCTCGGCGAGCCCCGAGGGCAGGCCGAGCTGGTTGCGGAGCGCGCGCACCTTGCCGCTGCACTCGAAGGCGAGCGTCTCGACGTCGTTGCCCTTCACGCCGAGGATGCGGGCGATGCGAGCGATGCGCATCGTCGCGGCGGTGCGGTTGAAGTCGAGCACCGCGGGGAGGCAGAGCGCGTTGGCGAGGCCGTGGTGCATGCCCACCTCGGCGCCCAGCGGGTGCGCGAGCGCGTGGCACGCGCCGAGCCCCTTCTGGAAGGCGACCGCGCCCATCATGGAGGCCTTCAGCATCGCGCCGCGGGCCTCGACGTTGGCGCCGTCCTCGACCGCGGTCGCGAGGTGCTTCGCGATCAGCTCGATGCCCTCGAGCGCGATCGCGTCGGCCATCGGGTGGTCGCCCTTCGCGCAGTAGGCCTCGACGTTGTGCGTCAGCGCGTCGAAGCCGGTGGCCGCGGTGAGGCGCGCCGGCAAGGAGAGCGTCAGCTGCGGGTCGAGGATGGCCACGTCGGGCATGAGGCGCGGCGAGAAGATGACCGTCTTCCGGTTCGTCTCCGCGATCGTCACCACGCCGCTCCGGCCGACCTCGCTGCCCGTGCCCGCCGTCGTCGGCACCGCGATCATCGGGGGCATCGGCTGGGTGATCTTCGCGTCGCCGCCGATCGCGTCGTCGTACTCGGCGAGCGGGAGAGAGTGCGTCGTCGCGAGCCGGATCAGCTTGGCCACGTCGAGGGGCGCCCCGCCGCCCACGCCGACCACGAGATCGGCCTTCGCCTCCCGGTACGCCTCGGCCGCCGCGTGCACCTCCGCCTCGGTGGGGTTGGTGCTGACGCCGGTGGTCATCTCGGTGACGATGCCGCCCTTCTCCAGGGCACGGGAGACCTCGGCCGCGATGCCCGCGTCCTCGACGCCGGGGTCGGTCACGATCAGCGCGGTCTTGGATCCGAGGCGCTTGGCTTCGGCGCCCGCTTCGCTGACGGTGCCAGCGCCGAAGAGGATGCGGGTCGGAAAGCTCCAGACGGTCGTCATGCGGGCTCCTTGGCTACGATCGGGGGGGCGGAGCATGGCGCAGCCGACGTCCGACGCCAGCCGCCGGCATATGAGGCAACAGAACCCGTCCCGAGGTCAATGCGACGGTCCTGGTCGCGGCGGCCGCTCATCGCAGCATCAGCGCGCGGAGCGCCACCTCGACCTCGGCGTGCCCGTCGAGCACGCTCGCCATCGCGCTCGCGATCGGCGTCTCCATGCCGATGCGCTCCGCGAACGCGCTCACGCGCCGCGCGATGGAGATGCCTTCGATGTAGGCGCCCGCCTCGCGGCCCGCCTCCTCGAGGTCGACGTTCCGCGCGATGGCCCGACCGAGCCGCACCTCGGCCCGCTCGTCGCCGCCCACCGCCGCGAAGAGATCTCCCGCGCCGGCCATGCCGTGGAAGGTCGAGGCGTCGGCGCCGAGCCGCTCTCCGACCCGCGCCGCCTCGTGGAGGCCGCGGTTCATCATCACCGCCATCGCCGCCGGGCTGATCTTCGACTCGAGGCAGAACCCCGCCGCGAGCGCGAGCAGACCGACCATCGCCGAGGCCACCTCCACCCCGACCACGTCGTCGGTGTCGTAGAGCCGGACCTCCGGGGCCCCGATCGCCTCGCGCACCGCCTCGGCCACCTCGGGGAAGCGGGTGCCGACCACGCCGCCGCCTGGGATCGCCTCGGTGAGCACGCGCGGGTTGAGCGGGCCGGCGAGGCAACCGACGCGGCGAGCCGGCGTGTTGGCCGAGAGGTGACGGCTCACCGTCTGCAGCTCGTCCCCGATGAGGCCGCGGCTGACGTGCACGAGCAGGTGGCGACCGTCGAGGTGCGCGCCGAGCTCCGGGGCGACCGCGGGCACGTGCATCGAGGGCACGCAGACGAAGATGAGCTCGCACTCCGAGAGCGCCGCGAGATCGCTCGTCGCGGTCACGCCCTCGGGCGCATCTCGCTTCGTGCGGCTCCAGAGGAGCGCCTCGCCTCCGTTGCGCGCGATCGCCACGCCGAGCCCGACGCCGAAGCTCCCGCCCCCGACGATGCCGACGCAGCTCACAGCTTCACCCCGAGCAGGTGGATCTCGCG
The DNA here is from genome assembly GCA_040218145.1 of Sandaracinaceae bacterium. Taxonomy (GTDB): domain Bacteria; phylum Myxococcota_A; class Polyangia; order Polyangiales; family Sandaracinaceae; genus JAVJQK01. Next base: position 222,630 of record JAVJQK010000070.1, read on the forward strand.
CGCCGCGGCCTGGTCGTCGTCCGAGGCGATGGCCTCCGCGTAGTCCAGCAGGCGGTTCTGGTAGTAGAGCAGCAAGGTGGGATCCTCCGCGACCACGTTGGGCCCCACGTGCCGCGCGACGACGCGCGTGTGGTAGCCGTCCCAGATGCGCATCGAGCGCTCGAGCAGCGCCTCGGGGGACTTGTTGCGCAGGAACCGGCTGAGGTGCACCGCGCCGTCACGTTCGAGCGCGGCCGCGCGATCGCGGGTCTCACCGATGTCCTTCAAGAGCTCCTGGTGCGGCACCCGGATCTCGCCGCGGAAGCGCATGCGCCCGAAGAGATCCACGCCCGGCGTCTCGCGCACGAGCCGGCGGAAGAGCACGTGCGCGACGAGCTGCGTGGTCATCAGCACCGTCTCGCGCTCGTACTTGTCGAGCAAGGTGTCGCCGAGCTCGCGCGTGTAGGCCGCGTCACGGCTCGGGTCGAGGGTCGGCGCGCCCTTGCGCTTGACGTAGCTGCCCGGGTCGACGGCCTTCTCGCCGGGCGCGATCGAGCGGCCCTCGTCGTCGATGTCGTTGCCGAAGCAGTCGACGGGGCGGCCGAAGCGGATCACGCACGCGCCCTCGGTGTCGGTGAGCTTGCGGAAGAAGCTCACCCAGCGATCGACGCGGCTGAACTCGTCGTCCTCGATGATGTAGCGGCCCTCACCGGTCGCCTTGAGGTGGTCCTCGATGAGCGTCTCCGCCTCGAGCACGAGCGCGTAGTTGATCGTGGCCGGCACGATGTAGACCGGCCGGTCGATCCCGAAGACCTGGTTGCGCGAGAAGGCCTCGACCGCGGTGCCCGCGAGGCCGAGCTTGAGCTTGCGCTCGACCATGCCGGAGCGGCTCCGCGTGCCGCCGGGGAAGAAGAGCGAGTGGTAGCCGCGCTCGATCATCACGCACGAGTACGTCTTGAGCGCGTCCTTGTAGAGGCGAGCTCGGATCCGGCGGTCGACGCGGTAGGCGCCGAGGTTGTGCATGAAGAAGCTGATGATCGGGTTGGTGAAGAGGTTCTTGCCCGCGCCGTAGACCACGGGCGCGAGCCCCGAGCGCATCAGCGCGTAGCCGAACGCGATGGAGTCCAGGTTGCTCCCGTGCGTCGGCACGTAGACGATCGTGCCCTTCTTCTCGAGCCGCTTCAGGAGGTCCGTGTCGCCCTCGATCGTGAGCAGCTCGTCGAGCGCGGGCGCGCCGATCCCCACGCTCGCGAGGTCCTTCGGCAGGGCGCCCGGCTTCATCACGCCGGTCAAGAGCCGCGGCGTGACCCGGCTCGCGAACTTGTAGACGCGCGGGTCGAAGTTGCCCGCGATGTCGCGCGCCATGCGCTCGCTGATCCCGCGGAGGGCGTCCCGCTTCGCGTCGTCGCTCATCTTGGCGACGCGGCGCAGCAGCCCCTTCCAGTAGCCGATGCTGTCCTTGGCCTCGCTGTCCCGCTGCGTCTCGAGGCGCTGCACCTCGTAGAACGCGACCTCGTTCAGCGCGTACTCGAGCGTGCGGCGGTCGGCCGCGTAGCGCTCGCCGAGCCGGCGCACGACCTCGCGCACGATGTCGTCACGCTCGCTGTTGAACCAGAAGATGGCCGGGTCCTCGGGCTCCGGCACGTACGGCTTGAGGCGCGGGAGGCGCAGCGGCTTGGTCAGAAATCGCGGCGCCATCAGACCCCCTCGAAGTAGCGCTTCAGCTCCCAGTCGGTCACCGCGGTGCGGTACTGCCGCATCTCCCAGTCCCGAGTGCGAACGTAGTGGTCGACGAAGTCCTCGCCCAGGATGCCGCGGGCCGTCTCGCTCTCGCGCAAGGCCAGGACGGCGTGCTCGAGCGTCAGCGGCAGCGGCTTCGCCTTGGGGTCGGCGGTCGCGTCCCCCTTCGTCTCGGGCGGCGGCTCGACCGCGTGCTCGATGCCCCAGAGCCCCGCCGCGAGGTTGGTCGCCATCGAGACGTAGGGGTTGAGATCCGCGGCGGTCTGCCGGTACTCGACCCGCGTCCCGAGCCCGCCCGTGATCACGCGCACCGCGCACGTGCGGTTCTCGACGCCCCAGGAGGGCGTGAGCGGCGCCCACACGCCCGGCACGTAGCGCTTGTAGGTGTTGACGAAGGGCGAGTAGAGCGCGGTCAGCTCCGGGGCGAGCTTGGTCACGCCGCCGACGTAGTGGCGGATGAGGTCGCTCATCCCGTGGTCGGCCTTCGGGTCGTGGAAGAGGTTGGTCTCGCCCGTGCTGTCGAAGAGGCTCTGGTGCAGGTGCCCGCTCGAGCCGGGGAGCTTCGCGTTCCACTTCGCCATGAAGGTCACGCTGAGCCCACGCTTGGCGACGAGCTGCTTCATCGTCGACTTGAAGAGCGCGGCGCGGTCCGCGGCCTCGAGCGCGTCCGAGTAGGTCAGCGCCGCCTCCCACACGCCCGGGCCGGTCTCGGTGTGCAGGCCTTCGATCGGGATGTCGAAGGCGCTCATCGTGTCCATCACCTCGTGGATGAGCTCGGAGAGCTGCCCGGCGCGGACCCACGAGTAGCCGAACATGCCGGGCGTGAGCGAGTCGAGCTGGGCGAAGCCCTTGGCCTGGAGCGAGTCGGCGTCCTCGTCGAAGAGCCAGAACTCGAGCTCGCACGACATCATCGGCCGGTACCCGCTCGCCTCGGCGCGCGCGATGATGCGCTTGAGCAGGTTGCGCGGGCACGCGGGGTGGGGCTTCTTGCCGCCGGGGAGCCAGAAGTCGGCGAGGAAGCACGCCGTGTCGGGCTCGTCGGGCAGCACGCGGAAGGTGTCGAGGTCGATCTTCGCGTGCGCGTCCGGGTAGCCCGAGTGCCAGCCGGTCACGGCGGCGTTGTCGTAGAGCTGGTCGACGATGTCCCAGCCGAAGATGACGTCGCAGAAGCCGAAGCCCTTGTCGACGGCCGACCAGAACTTCTCCAGCGAGATGTATTTGCCGCGCAGGACACCGTCGATGTCGACGCCGCCGACCTTCACCTTGCGAATGTCCCGCTTCTCGAAGGCCGCCCGGAGCTCGTTCGGTTCCATGGCCGCCGATTCTGCCAGCGCCGGGCCCCGGAATGAAGCACCATGCTCCAGTGTCCGAGGCCGACCGCCTGAAATGGGACGCCCGCCACGCCGAGGGTGAGCCCGGCCCCGCGCCCGCCTGGCTGGATGAGCTCTCGGACGAGCTCCCCCGGGAGGGCCCCGCGCTCGACGTCGCGGCCGGCCGGGGGCGGCTGACGGGCTGGATGATCGCGCGGGGGCTGCGCGTGACCGCGCTCGACATCTCTCCGGTGGGGCTGGCGCGCTGCGCGGCGCTGGGGGCGACGACCATCGAGCGCGATCTCGCAGAGACGCCGACCCTGCCCGACGGCCCTTTCGCGATGGTGGCCTGCTTTCACTACGAGCAGGCGGCGCTCTGGCCGGAGATGATCGGCGCGCTCGCGCCCGGCGGGGCGCTGGTCTCGGAGATCGCGACGGTCACCAACCTGGAGCGCCACGCGCGCCCGTCGCGGCGTTTCCTCGTGGAACCGAACGCGCTGCTCCGCCGGGCCGGATCGCTGCGCGTGACCTACTACCGCGAGGGCTGGCTCGAGGGCCGCCACGTGGCGCGAATCGTCGCGAAAAAGATCGCCTGAGGCGTCAGTCGCGGCCCCTCTTTTCCGTCCGTCAGGCGAAAGGAAGAGAGGTGTTTTCATGCTGAAGATGGGAGACCGTGGGCCGCGCGTTCGGGTCCTTCAGGAGAAGCTCGTGAAGCTCGGCTACGAGCCGGTGAAGGTCGATGGGATCTTCGGGCAGATCACGCAGTGGGCGGTGCTGAACGTCCAGGCGATGTTCGGCTACACGATCGACGGGCTCGTCGGTCAGGGCACCCAGCGTCTGCTCGACGCGCAGCTCGGCTACGGCTGGTGCGCGAAGAACGAGGACGCGATGCTGCTCGCGCTGAAGGCGCAGGGGCTGATCGGGCGCGACCGGCTCGGCGCCACCTGGGCCTAGCAGCGCGCGGGTCGGGGGGGCGGATCGCGCGCTCCGCCCCCTCGATCTCGCGTCACGCGTTCTGACCCTTCACCGATCCATGGTCTCCGGGTATCGTTCGTCGCCATGGACAAGTACCAACGAGTATTCGAAGCCAACCGACGCTGGGTCGCCGAGAAGAACGAGGAGGCAGGCTTCTTCGAAGCCCTATCGGCGGGGCAGAACCCCGACTTCCTGTACATCGGCTGCTCCGACTCGCGTGTGCCCGCCAACGAGATCATGGGCTGCGCTCCGGGCGAGGTCTTCGTCCATCGGAACGTGGCCAACCTCGTGGTGAACACCGACCTGAACGCGCACTCGGTGATCGAGTATGCGGTCAACCACCTCGAGGTCGACCACATCGTGGTGTGCGGCCACTACGGCTGCGGAGGCGTGCGCGCCGCGATGAAGTCGCAGGACCTGGGCTTGCTCAACGGCTGGCTGCGCGAGGTCCGCGACGTCTACCGGATCCACCGCGAAGAGCTCAACGCGATCGAGGACGAGGAGGCGCGCTACCGCCGCCTGGTCGAGCTCAACGTCCAGGAGCAGTGCATCCGCGTCATGAAGACGGCGAGCGTCCAGAAGCACTACCTGCGGCGCAAGCACCCGACCGTGCACGGCTGGGTCTTCGATCTGAAGGACGGGCTGCTCCACGACCTGGACTTGCCGTTCGACGAGATCCTCGCCGACATCCGCGAGATCTACCGGCTCGACGTCAACGACGCCTGAGCGTTCAGAACGCCAGCGCGAGCTGGTCGTCGCTGATCCGACGGCGGACCGGGCCGGCGACCTGCACTCGCAGGTCGACCGGCTCGTCCTGGTCGGCGACCCGCAGCCTCACCCTGCGGGCGCCGAGCGCCTTCTTCGCCTCGCGCATCGCGATGAGCGGCGTGTTGCACTTCTGTGAGAGGTGCATGAGCACGATCTCGCGCGTGTCGCTCGAGAGCTCCCGCATCAGCGCCGCCGCCTGCGCGTTCGAGAGGTGCCCGACCGAGGACGCGATGCGCCGCTTGAGGAACTCGGGATACGGCCCGAGCGCGAGCAAGCCCGGATCGTGATTCGACTCGAGCAACACGAGCTGACAGCCGTCGAGGTGGCTGGCGAGCCCGGCCGGGACGTGGCCGAGATCCGTCACGATCGCGGCGCGCGCGTGCTTGTATTGGAAGACGAGCGCCACCTGCGGCGCGTCGTGCGGGACCGGCATCGGGTCGACCCGGATGGGGCCCACGTCGAAGGGCGCGTTCCGCCCGAACACCCGGGTGCGGAGCCCGGGCAGCGACAGGCGCCGCTTGGTCGCCTCGCTGAGGTAGACCGTCGCGTCGAAGGCCTTGGCGCAGGGCACCACCTTGCCCACGTGATCGCCGTGGGGGTGGGTGAGCACGATCGCGTCGAGATCGAGCACGCGGCCGAAGGCGCGCCGCATGCGATCGGCGAGGACCCGCGGGCCGATGCCCGCGTCGACGAGCACTCGGCGGCCGCCCGCCTGGATCAGCGTCGCGTTGCCGCCGCTGCCGCTCGCGAGGATGGTGACGCGCACGGGCCGAGCATGCCGCAGGCCCCGGCGAGAGACCAGGCCCGAGAGAACGAGGTGTCACGCCTGATCGTGCCGCGCTTCGGCCCGCTTCGACGACGGCGCGCCGCTGGCGGGTCCGATCCCCTCCGATCGCATCCACTTCGCGAAAGAGGTCATGATCCGCCCCACCTCGAGGTTGTTCGCGGTGATGTCCTCCGGGTAGCTCCACGCGAGCAGGAAGTCGTTGCTCGGCGCGTCCATCCAGTAGCGGTCGAAGCTCCCGTGCTCGTCGAGGTCGCCGATGACGAACTTCGACTTGTGCTCGGTCTCGTGGAGGAAGCCGTTGCCGCCGTAGAGGGTGCCGTCGAAATCCACGGTGACCTCACCGTTGAGGCGGACGGGCATCGGGGCGCTCTCGAGGTTGATCATCGAGAGCGCCTCGCCCTCGGCCCAGCGCTGGCGCAGCCGCTGGCCGATCTCGTGGAGCCCTCGCGCGAAGGCGCGCTTCTTCTCCTCGTCCCAGAGGACGCCGAGCGCGAAGTTGATCTGGACGCGCTCGAACCCCAGCGACGCGATGTGGAAGAAGTTCTCCGGCATCTGCTCCACCCCCGCGGGGTGCACGACCATGATGACGTCGTAGGGGAGGCCCGAGGCGAGGATGGCCTGCCGCCGCGTGGCGATGCCCTCGGCGTAGCTGTCGCGGCCCTTGATGAGCGAGGGCCGGAAGCGCCGCTGGGTGGCCGGGTCGCCGTCGAGGGAGAGCTCGAGCTTGACCGGGTAGCCCGAGAGCCAGCCGAGCGTCTCCTCGTCGAGTGACCAGCCGTTGGAGGACAGGACGAAGCGGAGGTCCTTTCCGAGGCGCCGCGCCTGCTCGACGCCGTAGTCCATCCCGTGTCGGATCAGCTCCCGCTCCATCAGCGGCTCGCCGCCGAAGAACTGGAGCATCAGGCGCTCTCGCCGGCTCGAAAGGAGCAGATCGATGGAGCGCTCGAGCGTGCGCAGGTCCATCACGCGGCCGTCCTGCTTGGGGATGTAGCAGTAGCGGCAACGCAGCTCGCACTGCCAAGTCGGGATGACCACGAGGCGGGGCACTTCGCTGTGCTCGTAGCGGCGGAAGGTGGGCAGCCACTCGCGTCGATCGCCGAGCACCGCCGTCGCGGCCGCGAGCGCGGTGGCGTCGCCCGCGCCCGCCTTCGCCCCGTCGGCGGAGCGCCGCGCCTGCTGCTCCCGGAGCTCGCGCAGCATCTCGAAGGCGAGCTGCCGCGGCGCGTCGTCGAGGCGACGGAGCAGGCGCTCGCCCTGCCGCCGCTCTTCGCCGGGCGGGAGCAAGGCGAGGCGCTCGCCGTAGAGCGCGCGCAGGCGCACCAGGCTCTCGGTGTAGAGGCGCGCGTCGGTGAGGAACTCCTCGTCGACCGCCCGCGCCACCCAGGGGTCGGAGGGGATGTCGTGCTCGACGAACGGGTAGTCGAGCTCGGGGTAGCCCGGGACGCTGCGGTGGTCGCGCAGCCGCATCGTGTCCTGCTGACCTTTGCGGACCTTGTTCTTGTGGCTGGCCGACGGGAAGTACGAGACGAGGTGCGGCACCACCGGGAAGCGGAGATGGAAGTACTTGGGGTGGCGGAGCTTGAGGCGGCAGAGCTCCTCGACGCTGTCGATCAGGTCCTCGGCCGTCGTCTCCGCGTTGGAGACGATGAAGTAGGCGTCCATGTGGATGCGCCGCTGGCTGAGCGCGCCGACGATGGCGCGGATGTGACTGACCCGGTAGCCCTTGGCGAGACGGAGCAGCTCGCGATCGGAGAAGGTCTCGACCCCGATCTGGAGGTAGCTGCTCCACCCGCGCGAGCGGTGATCGGCCACGAAGTCGCGCAGCGGGATCGGCCGGCCGTGATCGGCGAAGAGGCTCGGCGTCAGGACCTCCGAGAGCTCGGGGTCGAGCTCGGGGAGCAGCGCGCGGCCGTCGCGACGGCAGAGATCGGCGACGGAGGCCTGCACCGAGCTGAGCCGGAAGCGGCTCTCGGGCAGCGCGCGGAAGAAGTCGATCGCGCGCTGCTTGTCGCAGACGAAGTCGTCGTCGCTGATGTGGACGCGGTACGCGTTGTCCGGGACGTCGTCTCCGAAGAGCTCGGCGAAACGCGCCTCGTACCGGCCGAGCAGCGCGAAGATGCCCTCGGCGCTGCGCGCCTGGTAGCGATGACGGCCGATGATCGTGCAGAAGCTGCAGTGATGCAGGCAGCCGCGCGAGGTGGAGATCTCGATGCCCCCCTCGATGTGACGCGGCTCGAGGTGGGAGAGATCGAGCTCGACCCCGTCGAGATCCTCGACCTCGACCACCTTGGCGGGGTTGCCGGAGACGAGCTGCGCGCCCGCGCGATCGATGGCCAGGATCCCGTCGAGCGACATCAGGGCCTCGACCTGGGCCTCCGTGAACGGGACGTCGACGTCGCTCGTCCCCACGATCCGCGCCAGCGCGGGGACGAAGTACTCCCCCGCGCCTCGGCACACGAAGCTGACGCCAGGCAGGTGGGCGGCGACGTGCTCGGGCGTCCGGCTGGGCATCACGCCGCCGACGGCGATGTGGGCCCTCGAGCCGAGCTCGCGCAGGGTCTCGATGAGCGAGACGACGCCCTCGAAGTAGCCCTCGAGGAGGGTGATCCCGATGAGGTGGACCTCGCGCGAGGCGAGGACCTCGCGCAGCGCGTCCATGCCGAGGATCGGACGCTCTCGGCCGGTGATCGACATCTTCACGTTCGCGAGCACGACCTCGGTGGGGCTGCCCGCGAGCGGGCTGAGCATGTGGAGCACGCCGCCCGAGATCTCGCGATCGTTGTGGGGCATGTCGCTGTTCATCAGCGACTCGAAGAAGAGCGCCGCGTTGGGCACGGCCTCGATCGCGGGAGCGGTGACTGCGGCGCGCCGACCGCGACCAGGCGAGAGCAGGTCGCGCAGCAGCGCCTCGGCGGGGTACGGCGACGGCTCCTCGTGCAGAGCGACGCCGTCGAGGTGCACGACCTCTCGCGCGGCTTCCCCGGCCACGTCCATCCGAGGAACCGTCCCGGCCGGGCCGAGCCGCAGCTCGAGCGCGCGATCGCTGCCGTCGCCGAGCGCCTCGAGCGCGTGCCCGGCCGCCGCCGCCGCGCGCAGCAGGGCCGCGACCGGCAGCCCCTCGCCGCTCTCGTCGATGACGCGGAGCCGCGCCGGGTGCGCGATGTCTCGACGGCGAAGGGCCGGCTCCCCGGCCGCCGCCCCCTCGGGGGCCTCGAGCCAGAACCAATGAGGCGAAGCGCCGCTCCGCAGGATCTCCAGGCGCTTCGCCATTCTCTCCTTCAACGACTGATAGGCTAGAGCACATCTCAAAACCACGGACCGAGCGTGGCCGAGCCGTGGCTGGGCGCGACGAGGAAATGCGGGGTATTTTCGAGGAGCGAACGGCCGCGGATGGGGCCCGTCCCGCCGGACAGGGGACGGGAGGGTTTTGAGATGTGCTCTAGCGTAGTGGCAGCGACAGACGCGCTCCAGGGTCAAATGCAGCGGCTGCTGCTCGAGGCCGCGTTCCCCGGAGGCGTGCCCGCGCTGATCACCGACCTGCTGCCGCCCGACTGGGACCCCGCCGCGTTCGGCGCCGGGCCCATCTTCTCGAGCGACGGCGCGGCTCGCTTCTACGTGGCCGACGCGGAGGATCGCGAGGCGTGGACGGAGGCGGTCCTGCGCGCCGCGCCCGATGCCCGCGAGCTGCTGGAGGCGGCCCGCCCGGGGACGCGGCGCATGGTCGACACCGACGGCGACCGCGTGGACGTGTACCTCGATGATCTGCACCTGCGCGGCCACGGCGCGGTCATGTGCGAGGTGCACCATCATCCGTCGGGCGCGCGCAGTCGCCTCGTGCTGGTCGACTCGCCCGTCGACCTCGGCGTGCTGAGCCCGGCCTGGGGCGTGGGGCGCTTCGCGCGGCGCGTCGGCGACCGCGAGAGCCTGCTGTGGATCAGCGAGGCCAAGCACACCGGCCGGGCCGCGGAGGTCGAGGCGCTGGCCGCGTCGATGCTCACGCTGCCGCCGGCCTATCGAGCGCTGAAGGCGCGCCTGCCCGAGCTCTACGTCGAGGGGGTCGAGCTGCACCCGGACGGACGCGTGGACCTGACCCCGGGGGTCCTTTGAGCGCGCCCGGCGAGTGCGACGTCGCCATCATCGGCGGAGGCCCCGCGGGGAGCCTCTGCGCCAGCCTGCTGCGCCGGCAGTGCCCAGCGCTGCGTGTGGTCGTCATCGAGAAGGAGGCCTTCCCGCGACACCACGTGGGCGAGGCCTGCCTGCCGGGCTGGGGCACCATCCTGGAGCGCGCCGGCGTGCTCGAGGCGGCCCACCGCGCGGTCCGCGTCGACAAGCTGGGGTTCATCTTCAACTGGGGCCCGCCCGAGTCGCGTCACTACTGGACGGCCGACTTCCGCGACGAGCACGGCGTGATCCCCATGGGCTCCTGGCACGCAGATCGGGCCGAGCTGGACCGGGTGCTGCTCGCGCACGCCGCGTCGTCGGGCGCGGAGGTGCTGCAGCCCGCCAAGGTCGTGCGGGTGACGCCGCTCAGCGGGCCGACGCCGCCCCCGATGTCGGGCGACTCCCCCGGCTTCGAGCTGCGCCTGGAGCAGGACGGCGAGACGCGGACGCTCCGGGCCGCGCGCGTCATCGACGCCTCGGGGCAGGCCCGGCTGCTGGCGCACCAGTGGTCGCTGCCCACGCGGCGCTACGACGACATGAACAACTTCGCGGTCTACGGCTACTGGCGCGGCGGCGGCGTGGAGGAGGGGGGCGCGCCGCTCCGTGGGCGGGAGCGCTGGGCGGTGGTCTCGAGCACGGAGCTCGGCTGGGTCTGGCACATCCCGATCGGCGAGACCCTCTCCAGCGTCGGCCTGGTCACCACCAAGGAGACCCTGCAGGAGATCGGCGGCGAGCGTCTGCGCGAGACCTACCTCGCGGCCGTGCGCGGCACCGACCGGGTGGGCGAGCTGCTCGAGCGCGCGGAGTACGTCGGCGCCCGCCCCGATGGCGAGCCCGAGCGGGTGAGCGCGGCGCAGGACTGGTCGTACCGGACCGAGCAGCTCTGCGGCGCCGGCTGGTACACCATCGGAGACGGCGCGGTCTTCGTCGACCCCGTGCTCGCGAGCGGGCTGACCCTCGCGTCGAACGGGGCCTCGATGGTCGCCAACGCGATCACCACGCTCGAGCGCGACGCCAGCGTCGATCCCGAGAAGCTCCGCGCGAGCGTGGCCGCCACCTACGCGGACCTGTCCTCCGCGTATCACCGCATGGCGCGGGTCTGGTACCGGCGGAACACGCGCGCCGAGGGGCTGCACTGGCAGGCCAGGCAGGAGCGGCTGCGCGTGCTGGGCGCCGGCGCGCTCTTCGAGGACGACGCCGACGCGTTCACCGCCGCGTGCCTCGGAGCGATCAACAGCCCTCTCGACGCCGCGCTGAGCGAGCGGTCCCGGAACATCTGGGGCACCGAGTACTTCAGCTGGATCAGCGCCGACCGCCTGTTCGGCCGCGCGGGCGAAGACGACGGGCGCCGCTCCGACGCCGAGGGCGTGCACGGGGCGCGGGCCCTGGCGCGGCGCGCGCTGCTCACTCGCTGGCGGCGCCTGATCGACGGCCGCGTGCGCCTGCGGACGCGCTGGTCGCTCGCCGACGGCTATCACACCAACCGCTTCGTCGACTCCTGGCAGCCGATTCGCTACGTGGAGATCCCCCTCGACGATCCGCTCGACCCGCACCTGCGCGTGACCTGCGCCGCGTTCGAGGACTGCCCCGAGGGCGTCTTCCCGGCGCTGGACGGCGAGCAATGTGTGCGCCCCGCGCTCGAGGCGCTGCTCCGTCCCCACGCGATCGGGAGCCGCGAGCGCGACGCTCGCCTGCAGGCGTTCTCCGAGACGCTCCTGCAGCTGGACATGCTCGGGCTCCTCGAGATCGAGCCGAGCCCGCCGCCGCCGAGCCTCGAGGACCACCCGCTTCTCCGGGTCGTGGCCGACATCGCGCTGCGCGCGCTCGATCGTCCCGCGCGCCTCCTGCTCGAGGTGGACTGGCTGGGCGAGGGGGTGTGGATGCGTGTGCTCACCGACGACGGCGCGCACTGGGCGCGCCTGTTCGACGCCCGCGGGGCGAGCCGCGAGGGCGGCGCCCGGAGCACCGCGACCACGCACATCCGGTGGCCGCGAGAGGTCAGCCCCTGGCTCGATGGCGTGGTGGCCGCGATGCTGCGGCGGCTGGGCAAGCTGGAGCGAGGCCGTCGCGCGGAGGAGCTCCGGGCCTGCTGGGACGTCATGCGCACCGCTCCCGGTGTGGGCATCGCCTTCGACCACACGCCGGGGCAGAGGCCGGTGGCGCAACCTCTCTGAGCGCGGCTCCGCCACCAGTCCGTTAAAGAACCTCGCTCCTCGTCTCACGTCGCCCCGAACCGAGAACCGGGCCGTCGCGCTCCGAGATCCTTCGGGCTCGGTACTTCAACGGCCTGCTATCCTGCCGCGCGATGCACGACGAAGCGACGCGGCGCGCCTACCCGTTCCTGGACCAGCTCGAGGCCCACGCGGGCGAGATCCGCGAGGAGGCGCTCGGGCTCGACCCCGCGCTCTGGGTGGACATGCCCGAGTATCCCAACCTGACGCTCTTCGTCTTGAACACGGGCATCTGGGGAGACGGCTACCCCGGCCTCGACGTCGCGGCGAACCGGGCGCGCTGCCCGCGGACCGCGGCGGTGCTCGACGCCATCGGCGGCGTGGAGATGGTGGGCTTCATGTGCATGCCTCCGGGCGTGACGATGAGGCGGCACACCGACCCGAGGGACGACGACCTGGTGCGCTGTCACCTGGGCCTGGTGCTGCCGCCGAACGAGCAGGCCTGGTGGCCGGAGGGCAAGGCGCGCCTGATGGACCCGCGCCAGCCCCACTGGGGGCGCAACGAGTCCGAGCGTCGGCGCCTGACGCTGCAACTCGACGTGCGGATGCCCTTCGTGGTGCCGGAGAACGCGTGGGGACCCTGGCGCCCCGACGAGCCTCCGTCGTCGAGCGTGTGATCCACGCTCTGGCCGCTCAGGTGTCGAGCACGTGCGGGACTCCGTCCGCCGTGTAGTACGTCACCATGCGGCTGGAGCGGTTGCCGCGCATCATCCGGAGCGAGTGCTCGAGGTCCTCGACCAGGGCGTCGGCGTCCGAGAGCGAGAGGCCGCGGCCTCGGTCGTGAGCGAGGTCGCGCAGGAGCGAGGGGGCGCGCTCGGCGATGGCCCGGAGGCAGCGGCGGAGCTCACCTCGCTGGCCAGCGCGCGCGGCGACGAGCGCCAGGTTGACCCACGCGCTGATCCGCCCGGGTGAGTCCTCCACCGCGCGCACGAGATCGGCGCGCGCCTCGTCGTCCCGGCCCAGGAGCCGCAGCGCCTCGCCGCGCACGACGGGGGTCGTCGGGCCGACGAAGGTGTTCCGGGCCGCGCGGTCCAGCACCTCGAGCGCCGCCTCGGGGTCGCCGGTGACCGAGCGCGCGAGCGCGAGGCCGATGTAGGCCCAGACGGTGCGCGCCGAGCCCTCGAGGGCGGCCTCGAAGTCGGCGATGGCCTCCTCGTAGCGGCCGGTCCACATGTACAGCTCGCCGCGGTGCGTGTGGACGAGCGGGTGGTGCGCGTACGTCTCGAGCAGCTCCCCGTAGAGCTCGAGGATCGACTCGAAGCCCACGACCCGCAGCGCGCGGCGCGCGTCCATCGCGGCCGAGCGCGGATCGGGCAGCGGCGAGAGGCGGCGCGTCCGGCCGGGCTCGATCACCGCGGTGGGGTGGATCGAGAAGTTGCCGGAGAGGGCGTCGAACGCGCGCTCGCAGTCGACGCCGCCCTCGCACAGCGCCGGGGCGCGGCGAGCCAGATCCGCCACCGCCTCCTCGTCCTCGCGCCAGCCGCGCGCGCTCGCCGCCACGCACGCGAGCTCCGTCAGATCGAGGGCGAGCAGGTACTCGCGAGCGCCTTGCCGCGCGGCGTGCAGATGCTGGAAGGCCGCCCGCAGGTCTCCGCGTCGGCGCGCGACGGTCGCGCGCACGAGGTGCGGCGAGGACGCCTCCGCGTCGATCTCGATGGCGGCGACGGCGCTCCGGTCGGCCTCCTCGAGGGCGCCCTCACAGAGGTGCGCGGACGCGAGGACGGCGTGCGCACGGGCCAGCTTGTCTGCCGACGACGCTCCGCCCGGCTCGAGCAGCTCCGCGGCGAGGGCCCGGGCTCGCTCGGTGTGCCCGGAGCGGAGCGCCGCCTCGGCCCGGACCACGGCCATGGCGGGCTCCGCGCTGTCCTCGCGCTCGAGCGCCTCGAAGCTCCCGCACGCGAGCAGGGCCTCGGCGCGCCGCTCGGCTGGACCGGCCACGTGGTCGAGCGCCTCCAGCGCGGAGTCGTAGTTGCGCAGCGCGATCAGCGCCTCGATCTCGATCCAGGCGAGCTCCCCCATCTCCTCGCCCGCGCGGCGCGCGTCCGAGGTCAGGCGGAGCGCGCGGTCGGGCGCGCCGAGCTCGAGGTATTGCCGAGCCAGCGCCACCCGCCGCCCCCGCTCCTCGTGCAGCTCCAGCGCGCGTTCGAAGGCCTCGAGCGAGCCGTGCAGCCAGTCGAGGCGGTGGCGGACTTCGGCGAGCAGGAGCCACGCCACCGCCGACCCGGGCTCGAGCTCGATCGCGCGATCGAGGAGACGCAAGGCGTCGTGCGGCCTCTCGCGACCGAGGAGCAGGCGCGCGGCCCCGAGCAGCTTGCGGAGCCGCTCGGCGACCTCGGGGGCCAGCGCGGTCGGCTTGCCACGCTGCCGTCGCGCGCGCTCCGCGATCGCGGCCGCCTCCTTGCGACGACCGGGCGGGAGGAAGAAGAGCAGGTCACGGAGGCGCTCCCGCCGCCGCTGATGAACCAGCGTCACGCCGACCTCGTCCACGGTGGCCACGCCGAGCTCCACGAGCTTGGCGACCGCCTCCCCGCAGCGCTCCTCGATGTCGACGCCGAAGGTGCGGCGAAAGCGCGCGCGGTCGAGCACGTCCCCGTCGCGCAGGACGTAGGAGACATAGGAGAAGACCTCGTCCTCCTCGCTCATGCGGATGCCGACGTACCGGCGCGAGTCCGGCGCCCTGTCGTCGGTGTCGTGCTCGGCCCGGTACTGGAGGCGGCCGAAGATCCGCGAGCGCGCCGAGTCGCCGAGGCCGAAGACGTAGAGCGGGCGGTGCGCCTGCGAGGGGACGTCGCAGTAGTAGCCGGTGAACGAGGGCCCCGCGCGGTGCGTGGTGCGCTGCATGCGGATGAGGTGTTTGCCCCCGCCCGGCACCGCGTAGCCGACCCGCGCCGCGACCTCGCGCAGCGCCTGTGGCACGTGGCTCTCGAAGCCGGCCAGGAAGCGCTCGTAGCGGGCGAAGTCACCGCCGAAGTGCGCCCCGACGTAGGCCGGCGTCGGCGAGATGAAGTAGATGCTCACCTCGTCCGGCTGGTGGTCTCGGAGGACCTGCTCGATCTCCGCGACCATGCCCTCGGGCGTCGTGCCGTCGAGCCCCATGAGGAAGTCCACGTTGACGCGGCTCGGCCCGACGCCCTCGAGCAGCTCGAACTGGCGCGCGATGTGGCGCGCCCCCTGTCGGCCGCGGTTGTGCAGCTCGTTGACGCCGACGTCGGTGGACTGGATGCCGAAGGAGAAGCGGTTGAAGCCGAACTCGGCCAGCACCTCCATGCGGTTCGGCGTCATGACCATCGGGTCGTACTCGAAGTTCTTCTGCGCGCCGGGGGCGAAGCGGAAGGTGTCGTGCAGCGTGGTGAACAGGCGGGTGAGCTGCTCGGCGGAGAGCACCGACGGGGTCCCGCCGCCCACGTAGACGGAGCCGAACTCCACCCCCTCGAGGGCGGGCGCGAAGAGCTGCGCCTCGCTCGCGATGAACGAGACGTAGTCGTCGAGCGAGCGCTGGCTCGAGACCCGCAGGCGCGTGTAGTTGCAGAAGCTGCAGATCGACTTGCAATACGGCACATGCAGGTAGAGGTTCCAGGCCGCCTCGGGCGCGCGCGCGTCGGCCCACACCTCGGCGAGCTGCCGCGGGCTCAGCCGCTCACGGCGCGCGCCCCCGTAGTCGTGCACGAAGAGAGACGGGTCGGGGAAGGACAGCGCCTCGGCCATCCGGGCGTTGTCCTCGCGCTCGCGCTGTGCCGCGGTGGTCACGGGCTAGTCACCCGGAACAGCAGTGAGTGGTAGAATTCCGCGAGCCATCGGCGCGCGAATCAAGGAACGACGACGAGGAATACCCCGAGTATTTCGAGGAGGAGTGACGCCGAGTCGCGCGTCGAGGGCCGAGGGGTTCTGCCATGAATCGGTGTTCCGGGTGACTAGCTCTCGTCGGAGGCGATCGGCAGCGAGCGCACGGGGCGCTCCGGTTGGATGCCGAGCCTCTCCGCCCGACGCGCCACCGCGCCGAGCGAGCGCTCGTAGCGGGCCTCGCTCTCCTCGGTGATCTGCCCTACCCGCGGCGCCCCCTCGGGTCGCATCTCCGGCGGCGGCAGCTCACCGCTGCGATCCGGGCGCGGCCGGCTCCGGGCCTCCTCCACGCGCCGCGCGTGCTCGACCTCCCACGCCTCGAAGCTGCGGTGCGCGTAGGACGGGTCGCCGGGGTCGGCGATGATCGCCTCGACGATCGGGCGGAGCGGGATCGTCAGCGGGCGCAGCTCCGCCGGGTCGAAGCCGTCCCCGCGCTCGAAGAGCCCGCCGCAGATCGACCTCGCCGAGCACTCCGCGCAGCCGGACGCGTAGATGTGATCCCACTCCGTCTGTCGGACGCTCTGCTTGTCGTCGAGGAAGTGAACGATCCGCTCCTCACCCTTGACGATCTTGCGCGTCTCGGTGCTCGCCCAGGCGAACTCGGGCATGAAGCACAGCGGCACCCGCTCCACGCGGAAGCTGCGACCGCTCGCGTGCAGGAGGCGCAGCGCGCGGAAGAGCGACTCGCGGAAGTCGGCGAGGCGGTGGAGGAAGCGCGCCTGGTTGACCTCGGCGCGCCCCATGGACGGGTCGAGGTTGTTCCAGACGAAGTGACGCACCCGCGGGTGATGGCGGATGAAGTGGCGGATGTTCTCGTCGAGGTGGTCGGCGTTGAGCTTGTTGATCACGCAGTTGACGTTGACCTCGACCCCTCGATCGGCCGCCGCCTCGATGGCCGCGAAGGCGCGGTCGAGCGTGCCCTCGCTGCCGCGCAGCGACGCCTCCACGTCGGGGCGCACCGAGTAGACGGAGACGTGCACCAGATCGAGCCCGGCCGCGGCCACGGCGTCGGCGAAGGCGGGCTCCGCGAGGCGGTGGCCGTTGGTGATCATCCGGACGTGGAGGCCGCGCTCCTTCGCGTAGCGGATCACGCCGGGCAGCTCGGGGTGCAGGGTGGGCTCTCCCCCCGTCAGCACCACCCCGTAGTAGTCGCGGCGCACGAGGTCATCGACCAGGGCGCGCAGGCTCTCCTCCGTGTGCACGTAGGGGCTGCTCGGGTTCGAGCAGAAGCCGCAAAAATGATTGCAGTGCCGGACGACCTGGATGTAGCCGATGTTCGCCATCGAGAGGGGCCGGTCGGCTACTCCTCGTCCGCGGCCGGCCGCGCCCACGGCACGTCGACCTCCAGCGGGTCGTCCTCGAGCTCCTCGTCGTCGAGCTCGGCCAGGAGCTCGTCGATCGTGGTCACCCCCCCGGTCCCGAGGAGCGCGCGGGCCGTGTAGTAGTCGCGGATCTGCCCCGTGGCGAGCGCGATGCGGGTCTGCAGCGTCGTCTGCGCGAGGCTCGCGGCGAACTCCTCCGCGAGCGAGTCGAGCTGCGCTTCGGTGGCCTCCGAGCGCGCCTCGATCCGGAGCGGGAGGCGATCGCCCTCCGGCCCGCCCACGTAGACGTAGCAGCGGTCGATGAAGGTGAACGCCGCGTCGAGGATCGCGTCCCGCGGGAGCTGCGACTCGTCGACCCAGAGCAGGAGCGCCCCGTCTCGGGTCTCGTACTCCAGGCTGAGGCTCTTCTGGCTCACCTGTTTCTCGGTCACGGCGTTCTCGTTTTCGCTCACGTCGGCTCCGCGCGGTGGCCCGCAGGCCCGAGTTTATCAGATCCCTCGATCATCGACGGCGTCAGGAGCGCCTCGTCGACCCCCAGCACCAGCTCGTCGTGCGTCGCGGAGAGGGCCTCGAAGACCTTCAGCCCCTGACGGCTCCAGCGACCGCGCATCCGGAGCGTCCGCAGCCCCTCCGCGTTCTGGGCGAGCACCTCGGCCTGGCGGCGCGTGAAGCTGGGGTCGTCGGTCGACGGATGGCCCAGCTCTCGCAGCCGCTGGTGCAGGGCCGCCACCGGGACGAACGCGTGCACCGCGAGGAGCACGCCGAGCAGGGGGCGCGGGTCCGGCCGCACCGGGGAGGAGACCGCCTCGCTCGCCTCGTTGAGGAGCAGCGGGTCGAGCCAGCGCAGGGCGTTGAGCTTGCCGTGCTGGGTCTCGTGGATCAGCGCCTCGGCGAGCGTGAGCGGCCGGGGGTGCAGGGTCATGTAGACCGTGCCCGGCGCCTCCAGGTACGAGGCCGAGAGGTGCTCACGCGGACGATGCCCGACCGGGATCACCCGCTGCAAGCTGTGTTGCAGCTCTGCCGCGAGGCTCGGGAGGGCGAGCGCGATCCACGAGGCCGCCTCGGCCAGCGCGGCGGTCCACGCCTCGACCGGATGGCCCCCCAGATCGATCGCGTTGCCGTCCTTGTCCGGGTGCGCCTCGTGATCGAAGAGCGGGTTGGAGTCCAGCTCGGAGAGGTGCGCCTCGAGCCCCGAGATGGGGTGGAGCCGCGCGCGGACCGGCAGCTCGTCGAGGGAGCGCAGGCGCCCTCCCCGCTCGCGCAGCTCCACGCCGTCCGGGCTGAAGCGGAGGCCCTCCGCCGGCGCGTCGAAGTCGAGCGCGCCGCCGCGGGCGCGGTCGACGAGCGTCTCGAAGGGCACGTCCCAGAGCCACGGCTCGAGCGCGCGCGCCTTCGCGGGCGACTCGCCGAGGCGCCGATGCAGCTCGACCGCGAAGGCGGGGACCAGGCGCCGCAGGCTCTCCTCCCGCGGGAACGAGTCGCGCACCACACAGCCGACGAGCGGCAGCACGTCGGGCGCCCAGAGCGCGGCGAGCGTGGCCGCGGGGGCCGCCTCGAGGGCCTTGGCGAGCCCGACCTGGAAGCGCGGCAGCGCGCGCCGCAGCTCCGCCGAGAGGCCCTGCCGCGGGAGGGTCAAGAGCGCGCGCGCGGCGACGAGGAGCGCCTTCTTGCGGATCCGGGCGAGGCTGGCGTCGCCTTCCCCGGGCAGCGTCAGGAAGGTCGCCTTCACGTGGTCGAGCCCGCGCCGGCGCGGCGGCGACGGAGGAGGCGCTCCTCGGCGATCAGCCCGAGCGGGTCGCGGACCGCCTCGGTCGGGGCGTCGAAGCCGGGCAGGCTCGGGCTCGCGCCCACCGGCGGCGCGCCCTTGGCCACGTCCGGGAGCGGCTCGGGGAAGACCTCGCGCAGCCGCGCGTCGGCCGCGTCGGCCTCCGCGTCTCCGCCCAGCGGGGTCAGGATGCCCAGGCCCTGGTCGCGCAGGAGGTTGATGTGAGCGCCCCGGCACCGCGCCTCGACCACGCACTCCCGGCACCGCAGCGACTTGGCGCGGTAGCCGCTCCGCACGTGCAGCCGCGCGACCTCGTCCACCTGCAGCCGGCCGCTCTCCGCGCCGAAGAGCGAGCGCTCGAGGACGGCGGTCGGCTCGCGGTACCGCATGCCGGGGGCCAGGCAGACGGGCAGGCCGCTGACCTCGAGGGGCGCGACCGTGGCCTCGGCGAGGGCGGCGAAGAACCGACGGGGGAAGCGCAGATCCTGCTCGCGCGCGTCGCGCAGCAGCTCGTGGCTGGGCTGGTGCAGCCGGACGCGATCCGCGTGCCGCGCGAGGAGCGCCGCGTTCGCGAGCAGCCACGGCGCGACGTCCGCGCTCAGCTGGACCTCGACCGTGTGGGGGCAGCCCTCCGGCACGTCCGCGATCCAGCGCTCGAGCTGCTCCGTGGTGACGGCGATCAGCTCCAGGGGCGTCTCGGCGGGCAGGTCCTCGAGCGAGATCGCCGAGACGCTGCGCACCCGCAGCGGGGCCGGGATCTCCTCGAGCGCGCGGAGCAGCCCGGCGCGATCCTCGACCTGCACGCCGACCCGGGTGCAGCCGAAGGGGAGCTGGCCGTCCGGCAGCGCGACCGGCGCTTCGGGCAGCTCGCCGATGTCCCAGACCTCGAAGCGCGCCTCCTTCTGGCGGGTGACGGTCTCGTCCAGGGTCGTGCACATGGGCGCGATGAAGCAGTGCTGACAGCGCTCGGGATCGCGGCAGTCGAAGGGCGCGCCGTGATCGAGGTAGCGCTGCACCATGAACCGGCGCCCGTTGATCTCGTCCAGCATCTTGTGCGGATCCTGGATGAGGTCCTCGAGACCCTCGAGGTAGGGCACGGGGAAGCGGTTGGTCCAGACCGTGACCCGCGGGTGGCGGGCGAGCCGGAAGACCTTGTGGAGCACGCCGAGGTGCTCCTTCGGGTCGTAGAAGAGCTCGTCGCGGTTGTCGAAGGCGGACGCCTGCGGGATCACGTGCAGCAGATCGAACTCGCGGACGCCGAGCGCCATCGAGAGCTCCACGATCTTGTCGAGCACGCCGACGTTCTGCTTATTGATGCAGACATCGACGTTGACGATGGGCCGGCCGTCCGCGATGGAATTCACGATGGCCCGGGTGATCCGGCGGAACGCGCCCGGGGTGCCCGTCAGGCGGTCGTGCAGCGCGGCCGTGTGCCCGTGCAGCGAGTAGGTGATCTCGCCCAGGCCCGCGTCGAGCGCCTGCTCGAGGAAGGCGGGCTCGCCGAAGAAGTAGCCGTTCGTGACGGTCTGGACCTTCCGGTAGCCGAGCTCTTTGGCGTACGCGACGAAGGCCATGAACTCGGGGTGGAGGCTCGCCTCGCCGCCCGAGATCACCACCCGCGTCGCGCCGCGCTCGCGCCCCAGCCGGAGATCGGCGCGCACGTCCTCGACCGAGAGGAACACGCCACGCGGGGTGTCCGAGTCGAGGCAGAACAGGCAGCGGCTGTTGCAGGCGGTGACCGCACGGACCCAGTGCTTCGTCTCGTTCGCGATGGCCTCGCGGCGCAACATCTGCTCTTGATCGGGGGCCCGCATCGCTCAGCGAGTCACCTTAGCAGAGTCCGGCGCGGCGCCGCGCTGTTCCCATCGAGCGCTTCCTTCGCCCCCCCCGATTCGATATGCTGGCGCCGAGGCTTTTCGATGGCGACACGCAGAGAGTGGTTGGTGTACACGGGCCTGACCGGACTGGCGGCGGCCACCGGGACGCTGGCTCGGTCTGCCGCGGCGCCGATCCAAGGGGCCATCGAGGGCGCCGACGCTCCCCCGGGACATGCGGCGTCCGAGCCTGACCCCGACGTTTCCCCGGGAGATGTGACGCCCGAGGCGCCGCCGCCGTGGTGGGCGCTCGCGCCGCTCCGCGAGGGCTCGGCGCTCGCGGCAGGCTGGAGCCTGGCCTCCCTGAGCCCCGTGCGTGAGGGTCGGGCGGTGCTGGAGCTGGCGCACGAGGACGGCGCCCGCGCCGAGGTGCACATGCGGAGACGCGGATCGCGCGAAGCCGCCGGCCTCGCGCAGTCGGAGCGCTTCGACTTCTTCCTGATGAACGGCTCGCGGGGCGACGAGGAGACCCGCGAGGTCCTCGGCCGGCTGATCCTCGGGCTCGCCCTCCACGTTCGGCGGAACGAGCTCGACGCCCCGGAGGAGCTCATGGCCAGCTTCACCGCCCATCGGGAGACCGGCCAGAGGACGTCCCGAGCGTGAGCGCGCCGAGCGTGAGCGGGCCGGGACCGGTCGTCCACGACGATCGTGCGTCGCTGCGGATCGACGAGCGGGTGTTCCCGCTCGAGGTGATCTACGGCGCCAGCCTCCACCTGCTCGAGCGCGCCTACGTCCGCCTCGAGCGCGTCGGCGACGGCGTCGTGGAGCTGCAGATCCGCGGCAAAGAAGGCGGCGAGCCCCGCGCCCTCGCGGGAGAGCTGGCCAACGAGATGCTCAACCAGTGCATCCGCCACCGCCTCGGCGATCGGGCGCGGCGGCTGCGCGAGGCTTACCTCGCCAAGTCCTTCTCCAATCGGAAGTCGACCCTCGACGCGCTCCTGAGCGAGCTCGACGACGAGGAGCTCGCGGAGGACGCGCTCGAGGTGCGCAGCCAGCCCGAGGCCACGAGCCCGGCGGCGGCCACGGAAGGTGACGCATGAGCGAGCGAGCCGATCAGCGAGCCACGCTGAGCGCCGATCTCTATTCCATCGCGGCGCTCCGGGCGAGCGCCGAGGCGTTCTCCTCGCTGGCCGCGGTGAGCGTCGAGCAGGGTGACAAGGAGCACACGATCACGATCACGGATGCACGAGAAGATGTGTTGGACCGCGTCCTCGACGAACTGCTCAACCACGCCCTCGAGGGGACGATCCTCGGGCTGCGGGAGAGCGAGGCCCGATGAAGAAGACCATCCCGCTCCCCATCCTCGAGGCGGACGAGAACGCCCTCGGGTTCTTTCGCCACGGGCGGATCGACGACCGCGTCATCCTGACCAACGACGCCGGCGAGTGGCAGCTCATCGGCGAGGAGGACTTCCAGAAGCTCCTCAAGGGCGAGATCGAGCCCGCGCACCCCGACTACGAGTCGCTCGTCGACAAGGGGTTCGTGCGGGACGGCCTGAACATCGAGGCGCTGGCCTCGCGCCTGCGGCGGAAGAAGGGCTTCGTCGGCCAGGGCCCGCACCTCCACATCGTCATCACGACCCTGCGCTGCAACCAGAGCTGTCAGTACTGCCACGCCTCGCGGACCGAGATGGACCAGGTCTCGACCGACATGTCGATGGAGACCGCGAAGAAGGTCGTGGACCTGGCCATGCAGACCACGTCTCCCTACGTGAACTTCGAGTTCCAGGGCGGCGAGCCGACCGTCAACTTCCCGGTCCTGAAGTTCATCGTCGAGTACAGCCGCGAGAAGAACAAGACCGAGAAGAAGCTCCTCGAACACTCCCTGGTCACGAACATGACCTACATGACGGAGGAGCACGCCGAGTGGCTGATGGACAACGAGGTGATGGTCTGCACCAGCCTCGACGGCCCGAAGGAGCTCCACGACGCCAACCGCCGCTGGAAGAGCGGGGGGAGCGCGTACGAGGACGTCGTCGGCTGGATGAAGCGCTTCAACGAGGGCTACATCGCGCGCGGCAAGGACCCCCGCCTCTGGTCCGTGGACGCGCTGATGACCACGACCCGCCGGAGCCTCGACCTCGGCAAAGAGATCGTCGATCTCTACGTGGAGATGGGGCTCAAGACCATCCACCTCCGGCCCCTCAACCCCTACGGCTTCGCGGTCGGCACCTGGAAGGCCATCGGCTACACGGCCGAGGAGTACCTCGACTTCTACGCGCGCACGCTCGACTACATCATCGAGCTGAACCAGAAGGGCGTGGAGATCACCGAGGGGACGGCGTCGACCTTCCTGATGAAGATGCTCACGCCCGACGATCCCAACTTCGTCGACATCCGCTCCCCCTGTGGAGCCGGCACGGGGCAGGTCGCGTACGACTACGACGGCTCGATCTTCACCTGTGACGAGGGGCGCATGGTCTCGGCCATGGGCAGCGACCTCTTCCAGATCGGCGACGTCTCGAGCAGCAGCTACACGGACATGCTGCAGCACCCGACCGTCAAGGCGCTGGCCGTGGCGAGCCTCCAGGACGCGCTCCCGTCGTGCCACACGTGCTGGAACAAGCCGTACTGCGGAGTCTGCCCCATGCACGACTACATGCAGGGCGGCGACATCTTCGGGCAGCGCCCGCGCTCGCCCAAGTGCAAAGAGCACTACACGATCGCGACGCTCCTGTTCGAGAAGCTCGCCCGAGACGAGGACGGCTCCCTCGAGAAGATGTTCCGACGCTGGACGCTCCGGCGTCCGCGTTCCGAAGCGGCTTCCTGCAGCGCCTGAGAGTACGACATGTCCGACGACGACAAGCGAAGGCCCCTCCCACTGCTCCGCTCCGAGACCGAGCCGGAGCGGAGCCGCGTCCGACGCGGCTCGAGCGCCGAGAGCCCGTTCCCCAAGCACTCGAGGTCGCCCGCGCAGTCGCTGCTCGCCGGCGAGCGGGAGGTCACGACCCGCCCCGGCCCGCTCGAGGAGCTTCTGATGGAGGCCGACGGGCTCGCCGAGGACCCCGCCTTCGACGGGATCATGCTCGTCCAGCACTGCTCGCACAGCTCGCACGGATCTCACGGATCGCACGGATCTCACGGCTCCCACGGGTCGCACGGATCGCACGGGTCGCACGGATCACACGGCTCGCACGGATCGCACGGCTCTCACGGCTCGCATGGGCAGTGGTAGCCCGGGCGACGCGCGCCGCCGACGCACGGGTCGCTCGGGTGGCAGGGATCGCAGCAGCCTGATCCTCACGATCACGCGCGAGTGCGACCTCCGTTGCAGCTACTGCCCCACCGTCAAGGAGGGCTGGCCGAGCCTCGACCCGGCGCAGATCGAGCGGGCCATCGCCCTCTTCTGCGATCGCTTCGGGGGCGGCGACGTGAAGCTCTTCGGGGGCGAGCCGCTGCTCTTCCCCGCGCTGGTCGACGCCGCGCTCGAGGCGGCCCAGCGCGATCCCCGCGTGCACAGGATCTACCTCTCGACCAACGGGCTCGGCCTCGACGAGGCGCGCCTCGAGCGGCTCGCGCGAGAGCCCAAGCTCGTGCTGACCGTGTCGATGGACGGAGAGCCCGCCGACCACCGTCGCCTGCGTCGCCCGCTGAACGTCGTGGACGGCGAGACGACCCGCGACGCCTACGCGCACCTGCGCGCGCTCATGCCGACGCTCCGGCGCATGCCCCGGGCCGTCGTCACCCAGACCATCGCGCCGGCCACCGCCGCGCGCGCGGCGCGCAACTTCGCGCACCTGAGGCAGCTCGGCTGGTGGCGCTTCAACCTGCTCCCCGGCTACTACCTCCCCTGGCGCGCGGAGCAGCTCACGGACCTGCGTGAGGGCTTCGCGGAGATCGGACGCGACATCCGGCGCGCCTGGGCCGAGGGCGAGCGACTCTACGTCCGCAACCTCTTCACGCTCGCGCCGACCCCCTTCTTCAACGTCGGCATGGTGGTGGACTCGGACGGCAGCATCCACGCCTCGAACGTCGGCCTCGCCTCCTCGATGAGCGAGCTGCTCGACGTGACCCGGGTCGGGAGCCTCGACGATCCGCCGAGCCGCGAGGCCCTCTCCGCGTCCGCGGCCGAGCTCCCGCGCCTCCTCGAGGAGACCGTGCCCGCGCCGATCCTGGAGTCCACGCGCGCGGTCGACGCGGCGCTGAGCGCGCTGGTGCGAGACCTCTACCCGGCCTACCTCCGGGCTCGCGCGCGGCGTCGCGCGTCCGCCGTCGCGCTCGGCGCTCCCGGAGGCGCGGCGTGAGACACCTGCCCGTCCTCGCGGACCACACACCGGCGCAGCCGTTGGCCGAGGCGCCGCCGGAGCGGCCTGACTGGATCGGGCCGCGCGGCGAGCGCACCGAGTGGCTCGAGCTCCACCTCACCTATACCTGCCCCGAGCGCTGCCTCTTCTGCTCCGAGGAGCACCGGATGCGGCGCTACAAGCCCTACCCGGTCACCTGGGGGCGCACCGCGACGGTGATCCGCGAGCACGCGCGGCGGGGTGTGCGGAGGGTCCACCTGACGGGCGGCGAGCCGACCATTCACCCGCGCTTCGTCGACACGCTGAAGCTGGCGAAGAAGCTCGGCATGCGCACCTCGGTCGGCACCATCGGCACGATGCTCGCGCGGCGCGACTTCGCCGAGCGCGCGCTCCCGTTCCTCGACGAGGCGCTCTTCTCGCTGCACGGGCCGAGCCCCGAGGTGCACGACGCGATGGCGGGCCGGGAGGGCTCGTTCGCGCAGGTGACCACGGCGCTGCGGCTCAGCCGCGAGGTCGCGCCCCGCTTCCACCCCTACGTCAACATCGTGATGACCCGGAAGAACGTCGCGCAGCTCCCCGAGACGGTGACGCTCGCGGCCTCGCTCGGGGCGGAGCTGGTGGTGATCTCCAACCTGACCCCGGAGGGCCTCGGGCTCGACGCGTACGAGGAGCTGGCGGTGCCGCTCGACCGCCTCGCCGAGGTCCTGCCGCGCCTGCCGGCGTTGGCCGGAGACGTGCCGCTGCGCTTCTTCGGTGTGCCGATGTGCCTGCTCGGGCCCCACCGCATGCTCAGCAACGATCTCCACTGGGACCCGCGGGTCACCGTCGAGTGGGCGGACGCGGGCCCGGACAAGGTCCGCTTCGCCGACCACTACAACTGGGATCCGGGGCGCAAGCGGATCCACGTCGAGGAGTGCGAGCCCTGCGCGATGAAGGGGGTGTGCATGGGGGTCTTCGACCGCTACGCCGAGCTCTACTCCACCGACGCGCTGAAGCCCGAGACGAAAGCGGAGGTGAGCCCGTGAGCGCCGAGCTCGACGTGAGAACCGGGCGCGCGCGCGGGCTCCAGGCCGACAGCACGTATCGCGATCCTCGACGCAACGTCGAGATCAACATCGGCAAGACATGCAACAACAAGTGCGTGTTCTGTCTCGACGGGATGCCCACCCGCGAAGACAAGGCCTTCATGCCGTTCGAGGACATGAAGACGGAGCTCGAGCGCTGGCGCGCGGAGGGACATCTCTCGGTGGGCTTCCTCGGCGGCGAGCCGACCACGTACCCGCACATCATCCCGTCGGTCGCGTACGCGAAGGAGCTCGGCTACACCCGCATCGCGCTGGCCACCAACGCGATGATGCTGCGGAGAGAGCCGTTTTTGGACAAGCTCGTGGAGGCCGGCCTCAACCGCGTGACGGTCTCGATGCACGGCCACACCGCGCCCCTCGAGGATCGCCTGACGATGGTGCCGGGCGGCTTCGAGAAGAAGCTGACGGCCCTCCGCAACCTCACCGCGCGGAGAGACCGCGGGCTGATGACCGAGGGCGTCTCGGTCAACGTCGTCCTCAACGGCTGGAACTACCGGGCCCTGCCGAAGATGATGAAGTTCTTCCTCGAGACGGTCGGCCTCCACGACATGCGGGTGAACTTCGTCCGCCCGGAGGGCTACGCCGAGGGCAACCCTGATCTGGTCCCCACGTTCACCGACGTGGTGCCCTACCTCGTCAAGGCGATTCTCCTCAACGAGTACCACTTCCGCCGCGTCTTCACCTTCGGTGGGCTGCCGCTGTGCGTGCTCCCGCAGGAGCTCCTCCGGAGCGAGACGCTGCTCCGGAAGTACGCGGGCGACCTCTATCGCGACCTGAGCACCGACTGCTCCATCCGCACCGAGTCGACCATCCCCGACGGCTTCGAGGACGGCGTCTCCGAGATCGAGGGAGGTCGCGCGCGCTTCAACTGGCAGGACCGCAAGCGCTTCGACCTCAAGAAGCACCCCGAGGCGTGCCGCAGCTGCTCCTTCACGGATCTCTGCGAGGGGGTGTGGCGCGGCTACCGCGACCTCTACGGCGAGGGCGAGATCGCGCCGCTGCGCTGGGAGCGAGGCGCCGCGAAGCGCCTGCTGCCGCGCGTCGATCGGGCGCCCGCGGCGAAGGTCGCCCCTCGCGCGAAGTTCGGCCGGCGGCTCGTCGTCATCCAGTGATCGGCCCTCGCATCCGGCCTCCGGCCGGGCTCCGCGCTTCACCGCGCCGTGGCGTTCTGGTAACTTCGATCCATCGCCAAGCGAGGGGCCATTGAAAATCGTTCAGAGACGAAGCACGCATTCGACGGCCCCGCTGGCGCTGGCGCTGACCTTGATGGCCCGCCTCCCGTTGGTCGGCTGCCTGTCGTTGGTCGGCTGCCTGTCCTTGGTGGGCTCCCTGTCCTTGGTGGGCTGCAGTGGACAGCCGCTCCTCGGAGGTGGCCTCGACGGCGGCGCGTGCGCGGCGGACGAGACCCGCTGCGAGGCGGCGTGCGTCGACCTGAGCGACGACCCGCGTAACTGCGGCGCGTGCGGCGTCACCTGCGGGATGGGCGAGGCGTGCTTCGCGGGCGCGTGCGGCACCAGCTGTCCTCCCGGCCAGGACGTGTGCGACGGGCGCTGCGTCGATCTGGACACCGATCTCGCGCACTGCGGCATGTGCGACAGCCCGTGCGGTGAAGGCCTCGTCTGCGACAGCGGCACCTGCCGGGCGAGCTGCGGCGCGCCCCTCAGCCTCTGCACCGACGCGATGGGCACGGCCTTCTGCGCCGACCTCGCCAACGACCCGACGAACTGCGGCACCTGCGGCGTCGAGTGCGGCGACGGCCTCGTCTGCCAGATGGGCGCGTGCTCGGTCGCGTGCCCGGCCGGCCAGGTCGAGTGCGACGGCGTCTGCTCGGACCTCTCCTCGGACCTCGCGAACTGCGGGGCCTGCGGCACGGCCTGCGCGGCGGGCGAGGTGTGCAGCACGGGCGCCTGCCAGACGAGCTGCGGCGGCGGCCTGACCGACTGCTCCGGCGTCTGCCGCGACCTCGCGACGGATCTGGCGAACTGCGGCGCGTGCGACACCTCGTGCGCCCCCGGAGAGGTCTGCAGCGGCGGCGCGTGCCTGACGACCTGCGGCACGGGGCTGACCGACTGCGGCGGCGTCTGCCGCGACCTGGCGACGAACCGCCTGAACTGCGGCGCGTGCGGGACGGTCTGCGGAGCGGGCGAGGTGTGCAGCGGCGGCACGTGCGAGCTCAGCTGCGGCGGCGGCCTCACCGACTGCATGGGGGTCTGCCGTGACCTCGCGACGGATCTCTCCCACTGCGGCGCGTGTGACGCCGCGTGCGCGCCCGGCGAGGTGTGCAGCGCCTCGGCCTGTCTCACGAGCTGCGGCGCGGGGCTGATGGACTGCGGCGGCGTCTGCCGCGATCTCGGGACCGATCGGCAGAACTGCGGCGCGTGCGGGACGGTGTGCTCCGCGGGTCAGGTGTGCAGCGCCGGGGCCTGCGAGGTGTCGTGCGGGGCCGGGCTGACCGACTGCGGCGGCGTCTGTCGCGACCTCGCGCTCGACGTGACCAACTGCGGCGCCTGCGGCACGACGTGCGGGCCGGGTGAGCTCTGCAGCGCGGGTGCGTGCGTCACGAGCTGCGGGCCGGGCCTGACCGACTGCGGCGGCATGTGCCGCGACCTCGCCACCGATCGGCTCAACTGCGGCGGCTGCGACGTGACCTGCATGGCCGGCGAGGTCTGCAGCGGCGGCACCTGCCAGGTGAGCTGCGGCGGCGGCCTGAACAACTGCGGCGGCGTCTGCCGCGACCTCGGCACCGACATCGCCAACTGCGGCGCGTGCGGCATGATGTGCGCGGCGGGCGAGGTCTGCAGCGGCGGCGCCTGCGTCACGACCTGCGGCGGCGGCACGACCGACTGCGGCGGCGTCTGCCGCGACCTCGCGACCGACCGCCTCCACTGCGGCGCGTGCGGCATGATGTGCGCGGCGGGCGAGGTCTGCAGCGGCGGCGCCTGCGTCACGACCTGCGGCGGCGGCCTGACCAACTGCGGCGGCGTCTGCCGCGACCTCGGCACCGATCTGGCGAACTGCGGCGCGTGCGGCACGACGTGCGCGGCGGGTCAGGTCTGCAGCGGCGGCGCCTGCGTCACGAGCTGCGGCAGCGGCCTGACGGACTGCGGAGGCGTCTGCCGGGACGTCGCGACCGACCGGCTCAACTGCGGCGCCTGCGGGATGTCGTGCGGACCGGGCGAGGTCTGCAGCGGCGGCACCTGCCAGGTGAGCTGCGGCGGCGGCCTGGTGGAGTGCGGCGGCGTCTGCCGCGACCTCGACACGGACGTCGGCAACTGCGGCAGCTGCGGCGCCATGTGCAGCTCGGGCCAGGTGTGCAGCATGGGCGCCTGCGAGGTGAGCTGCGGCGCGGGCCTGACCGACTGCAGCGGCGCCTGCCGGGACCTCGCGAGCGACCGGCTCAACTGCGGCGGCTGCGGCGTGACGTGCATGGCCGGCGAGGTCTGCAGCGGCGGCACCTGCCAGGTGAGCTGCGGCGGCGGCCTGAACGACTGCGGGGGCATCTGTCGGGATCTCTCGACCGACGTGAACAACTGCGGCGCGTG
Organism: Sandaracinaceae bacterium; assembly: GCA_040218145.1. GTDB lineage: Bacteria > Myxococcota_A > Polyangia > Polyangiales > Sandaracinaceae > JAVJQK01. The sequence continues at coordinate 252,252 of JAVJQK010000070.1, forward strand.
CGGGATGACCTGCGCGGCGGGCCAGGTGTGCAGTGGCGGCTCGTGCGTGACGAGCTGCGGCGGCGGCCTGACCGACTGCGGCGGCATCTGCCGCGACCTCGCCACCGACCGGCTCAACTGCGGCGGCTGCGGCGTGGCCTGCGGCGCGGGCGAGGTGTGCAGCGGCGGCACCTGTGAGGTGAGCTGCGGCGCGGGCCTGACCAACTGCGGCGGCGTCTGTCGGGACCTCGACAACGATCGCCTGAACTGCGGCGGCTGCGCGATGAGCTGCGGCGCGGGCGAGGTCTGCGCGGGCGGCTCGTGCGCCGTCTCCTGCTCGGCGGGCCTGACCGACTGCGGCGGCGTCTGCCGCGACCTCGCGAACGACGCGCTCAACTGCGGCGCGTGCGGCATGAGCTGCATCGCGGGCACGCGGTGCGTCGCGGGCATGTGCGAGGCGACCTGCTCGCCGGGCCTGACCCTCTGCAGCGGCGTGTGCCGGGACACCGACACCGACCGGCTCCACTGCGGCGCCTGCGGCGCGAGCTGCGCGTCGGGCGAGATCTGCAGCGGAGGCGCGTGCACCGTCAGCTGCGGTGCGGGCACGACCAACTGCGGCGGCGTCTGCCGCGACCTCAGCAGCGACCTCAACCACTGCGGCGGCTGCGGCATGGCGTGCGCCGCGGGCGAGGTCTGCAGCGGCGGCGCCTGCACCGTCAGCTGCGGCGGCGGCACGACCAACTGCGGCGGCGTCTGCCGCGACCTCGCCAGCGACCTCAATCACTGTGGCGGCTGCGGCATGGCCTGCGCCGCGGGCGAGGTCTGCAGCGGCGGCGCCTGCACCGTCAGCTGCGGCGGCGGCCTGACCAACTGCGGCGGCGTCTGTCGCGACCTCGGCAACGATCGCTTCAACTGCGGCGGCTGCGGCGTGACCTGCGGCGCGGGTCAGGTGTGCAGCTCGGGGACCTGCCAGGTGAGCTGCGGCGGCGGCACGACCGACTGTGGTGGAGTCTGTCGAGACCTGAGCACCGACCGGCTCAACTGCGGCGGCTGCGGCGTGACCTGCGGCGCTGGCGAGATCTGCAGCGCGGGTGTCTGCGCCGTCTCCTGCGGGGCGGGGCTGACCGACTGCGGCGGCGTCTGCCGGGACCTCGGCACCGATCGGACCAACTGCGGCTCGTGTGGACGCGCCTGCATGGCGGGCGAGATCTGCAGCGGCGGCACCTGCACGGTCAGCTGCGGCGGCGGCACGACGAACTGCGGCGGCGTCTGTCGGGACACCAGCACCGACCGGCTCCACTGCGGCGGCTGCGGCATGGCCTGCGGCGCCGGGCAGATCTGCAGTGGTGGAGCCTGCACGGTGACCTGCGGCGGCGGCCTCACCAACTGCGGCGGCATCTGCCGCGACACCAGCACCGACCGCAACAACTGCGGCGGCTGCGGCGTGACCTGCGGCGGCGGACAGATCTGCAGCGGCGGCGCGTGCACGGTGACCTGTGGCGGAGGCCTGACCAACTGCGGCGGCGCCTGCCGCGACACGAACGTCGACCCGTCCAACTGCGGTGGCTGCGGGGTCAGCTGCAGCGCGGGCCAGGTCTGCAGCAGCGGCGCGTGCCGGACGAGCTGCGGGGGAGGCTTCACGGACTGCGGTGGCGCGTGCCGGGACCTCTCGATCGACCGCAACAACTGCGGCGCGTGCGGCCGGTCCTGTGGGAGCGGTGAGATCTGCCAGTCGGGCACCTGCACGTTGAGCTGTCCCCCGGGCGAGGTCGCCTGCGGCACGGAGTGCGTGGCGGGCTCGAGCGGGATGTGCGGCGGGCCCATCGACCTCGGGACCCTGACCGTGGGCTCCGCCACGTCGACGACCATCAGCCGCCTGCCCTCGTCCGGACAGGAGGAGTGGTACCTGGTCCGCTTCCCGATGAACCCCGACTACAACCAGCACGGCACGGGGACGGCGCGGGTCAGCTTCTCGGTCAACGACGGGAACATCTTCCGCTTCGACGTGCGCGCGACCTGCGCGAGCAACGCCCCCTGCGGGAGCGGCTCGGCGAGCGGGATCACCTCGTACGCGTTCCAGGATAGAGCGTGCGCGAGCAACGACTGCGTGAACCGGAGCACCTCGTGGCCCACGAGCCTGTTGATCCGCGTGCATCGCACCACGGGCGGCGTCTCGTGCGGGCGCTACCGCCTGGCGGTGAGCCGATGAGGGCGCGCAGAGACCTGCTGCCCATCGCGGCGCTGCTGCTCGCGATCGCCCTCGCCCTCCCCGGCACGGTGGAGGCGCAGAGCGTGAGCGCGGTGGTGCGGGCCGAGGGCGTGGCGGGCGTCATGCTCACCGATCGATTCCGGGATCGCTTCGACTGGGGCGGCGGCGGCTCGGTGCGCGCGGGCCTGGGCTTCCTCGACGACCACCTCGAGGTGCGCATCTCCGGCACGACGCTCTTCTTCCCGGTCGAGGGCCAGGTGCCCGGTACCCTGTATCAGTTCGCGGCGGGCGCGCGCGGCAACCTGCCCATCGATCCCGTCGTGGGTGGGCCGTGGCTGGATCTGGATCTCGGCGGAGGCGTCACGGGCGAGCTGCCCCGGTTCGTCTTCGACGTCGGCGCGGGCTGGGCCTTCCGGCCGGCCGAGATCTTCGAGATCGGCCCGGTCGTCCGCTACACGATGATCGTGCAGGAGGACGGCGCGGCCGTCCCCGACCACTCGCACATCCTCACCTTCGGCCTCGAGGTCGCGCTTCGGATCCCGATCGTCGAGACCGTGACGGAGCGGGTCGTCGAGGCCGCCGCCCAGGACCGCGACGACGACGGAGTCCTGGACGAGAACGACGAGTGCCCGGACGAGCCGGAGGACCGCGACGGCCTCGCCGACGCCGACGGCTGCCCGGAGACGGATCACGACGGCGACGGCATCGAGGACGGCTCCGACCAGTGCCCGAGCGCGCCCGAGACGGCGAACGGCTACCTCGACGAGGACGGCTGCCCGGACACGGAGCCTCCCCCGGTCACGACGACGCCCGAGCCCGAGGCCCAGCCCCTCGAGCCGCGGGTCCAGTTCCGGACCGGCTCCGACCACGTCTCGCCGCGGTACATCGACGCGATCCGCGAGATCTGCGCCATCGCCGAGGCGAACCCGAACGCGATCATCCGGGTCGTCGGCCACGCCGACGAGACGGGCACCACGGCCGGCAACCAGCGCCTCGGCGCGGCTCGCTCGGGCGCGGTCACCGAGCAGCTCATCCTCGTCTGCAACCTGCCCCCCGAGCGCATCGAGACCTACTCGTTCGGAGACTCGCGGGTCGAGTGCGACGACGCCGGATCGCGGGAAGACGCCCGCGAATGTCACGCGCGCAACCGCCGCGCGGAGTTCTTCCTGGTCGAGGCCCAGTAGCGAGGCGCGCTTCAGGGCTCCACGCGCGCGAGCTCGAGCGCGGGGAGCTCTTCGCGCAAGGCACGAAGCAGCGGCTCCCAGCGCTGGGCGTCGCGGCTCAGGATCAAGAGCTGCGAGACCCCGACGGCCGAGGCGGCGAACACCGCCCGGTGCACCGCGCGCAGCCCCGCGGGGCGGAGCCCGAGACAGACCCGGACGTGTCGCTGCGGGGGCAGCGCGCGGCGGCTCCGGTCCAGGATCTGGAGCTCTTCGAACGCGAGGGCGCCCGGGCGGAGATCGTCGGGGCGCAGGGCGAGCGCGAGGTGCGTGCACGCGGAGTCGGCGAGGCGCGCGCCGTCACCCTCGGCCAGCGCGCCGAGCCGCAGCCAGACCGTCGGCTGCGTCGCCCGCGCGAGGTCCTCGAGCGTCTGCGTCTCGAGCCGCGGCGCGTCCACCACGGCCTCCATCGCGGAGGGAGGCGCCCCCGAGAACGGGTCGAAGTGCTCTCGCGGCGGCGCGATCCCGCTCCCCCCGCGCTCGTCCCAGTACGCGTGCCAGGCGCCACCGCAGCGCGCGCGCAGCACGCAGCGCCCACACTGCGGCCCGTGCCGCTTGTCCCCCCGGTTGTCGACGCCGGGGGCCTGCTCGAGGCTCGGCGCCGCGCGCGCCTCGATCGCCTCGACCGAGCGATCCAGCGCCTGCTCCCACCCGACGCAGAGCGGGAGCCCGCAATAAGGATTGAGAAGCTCGATGCCCAGCTCCGCCGCGCGCGCCTGGGCCTCCTTCACCGCCGCCCCGAGGACCGCGTAGTCCGGCAGGAGCGAGAGCGCCTTCGCCGCGCGGCCATGCGGCTGCACCGCGGAGAGCGAGATGGAGCGGACGCGAGGGAGCCGCTCGGCCACGAATCGCACGTAGTCCGGGACCCGCGCCTGGGTCAGGCTCGCGAAGACCGGGTTGAGGGTCACGCGCACCCCGGCGTCCAGGAGCGCGTCGATCCCACGGAGACAAGGCGCGAAGGCCCCGTCGAGGCCCGCGAGGGTGTCGTGCTCGCTCGCCACGCTCGAGAGCAGCGAGACGAAGGCGCTGGTCAGCCCCGCCTCCTTCAGGTCGCGCGCGTAGCCCTCGTCGATGAGCACGGCGTTGGTCTGCAGCTCCACCAGCTCGATCCCCGACGCGCGCGCCTCGCGCACGGCCCAGAGCAGCCGCTCGCGCAGCAGGGTCGGCTCCCCACCCGAGATGGTCAGGGTCCGCTCCGCGCCCTCGGCGAAGGCGGCGATCTGCGCGCGCAGCTCGGGCTCGGGCGTGTGGCGCTGCGGATAGTCCTCCATCGGCACGTTGCAGAAGGGGCAACGCTCGTTGCACGCCATGGTCAGGCGCAGGAGGCCTTTGGTCCGGTGGCTCTCTTCGGCGTCGAGCATCAGCGCCTCCCGCTCTTCCGCTCGCGGGCGGCCCGCAGCGCCTCGCGGTCGACGCCCATGTTCTCGAACATCTTCTTCTCCTGCCACGCGTCGAACACGCGCGCGTGCCGCTCGGCCGCGTACTTGCCCGTGGTCAGGTAGACGAAGGCGCGGAGCGGCGTCGCGGTGGCGTGGGCCGGGATCTCCTTGTGCGCCTCCCAGAAGAAGCCGTCGACCGAGCGGTTGTTGCCGTACCAGTAGCGCGCCAGACGCAGGTACGCCTTGTAGTCCCGGCGGAGGGCCTCGTCGTACTCGGCCGAGACCGCCGCCTCGTCCTCGCCGCCCACCGCCTTCAGCACCGACAGCGCAGCGTGGAAGCCGCTCTGCACGGCCGAGGCGACGCCCCCCGAGAGGATCGGGTCGACGAAGCAGGCCGCGTCGCCGACCAGCCACCACCCCGGGCCGGCCATCTGGCTGCTTGTGTAGGACCAGTCTCGCGCGTGTCGGGCGCCGCCCTCGACCCGCGTGGCCCCCTCGATCGGGAAGCCCGCGTCCGCCGCGACCTCCAGCAGCTCCGCCTCGGACATGGCGCGGCGCAGGTCGTGCACCAGGCCGACGCTCGTGCGCGTGGGGCTGATGGGGATGAACCAGGCCCAGCCGTGAGGGACGGTGACCACCCATTGCACGTGCCGGCCGAGCGGTCCGGGGAAGCCGCCCGCGCCGTCGAGGTAGCAGTAGGACGCGGTGAAGCGCAGGTCCTGCACGGCGCGGCGCACCCCGAGGGCCCGGCCGAGCAGGCAGCGCTGCCCCGACGCGTCGATCACGTGCTCCGCTCGCAGCGCGCCGCCGCCCTCGAGCGCGACGCCGACCACCCGCCCCTCCTCGATGATCGGCTCCGTCGCCGCCGTCTCCCCCCGGACCTCGGCCCCCAGCGCGGCCGCGCGCCGCAGGAGGATGTCATCGAACCTCGCGCGGTCCACCTGCCACGCGTGCTCGTAGTCGCCGGCCAGCAGCTCGCTCTCCGAGAGGTCCCCGACGCCCTCCTCCAGGCGGCTGTCGAAGAGGATCGACCACGGCTCGCGGGACTCGCCCCACACGTAGACCGCGCCGTACTTGCGCGCGAAGCCCGCCGCGGCGAGCTCCCCGCCCAGCCCGAGGTGTCGCTCGAGCAGCTCGAAGGTCGCCGGCTGCAGCGACTCGCCGACGTGATGACGCGGGAAGCGCTGGCGCTCGAGCAGCGTCACCGGGACGCCGTGGGCGGCGAGGAGCCCGGCCGCGCACGCGCCCCCGGGCCCTCCACCGATGACGATTGCGCGCTCGGTCGACAACGGCTGACTCTACCACCCGCGCCGCACCCCCGCCGTCCACGCCGAGCGGCCGTGAAATCGCGGCGAAACCAAGGCGCCGCTCCCCGAGCCATCTGACGCCCCGGAGGTGTCATGCCGCTGACCGTGAGAGACGTCGGAGCGCTCCTGTGGATCCCCCTGGCCATCGGGTGCGCGAGCGCGGAGACGCCGATCCGATCAGGCGCGACGTCGACGGGCACGGGGCGCTGCACGTGGGAGGAGCGCGTCGACCTCCCCGCGAGAGACCCGATGGACACGAGCCGCGCCCACCACGAGCTCGGCGCCATGCGAGCGCATCGGAGCTACGCGCTCGTCAGCGCCGATGGCTACGCGCACAGATTCGTGCTCTGGGCTCGCGTCGCGACGCTGACCGGCGAGAGCCACCACCCGGTCGGCCTCGTCCGAGTCCGCCCCGGTGAGCCCTGTGCCATCGAGATCGACGGCGACACGCAGGTCTCGGGAGAGGACCCCGCCGCTCTGCCCGAGAGCGACGTGCCCGAGGCGCTCGCCGAGGTCGTCCGGGAGCTCGAGTCGCAGATCGCCGCGCGCCTCCCCTTCCGCGAGCCGAGGCTCGTCTACCTCGGCTCCCACGGAACCGTCGAGCTGACCGACATGGTGCGCCTGGGTCGGGCCTCCGGGCCGCCCGCCGCCGTTCGGGCTGTCAGCACCCGCCTCCGGACCGATGCATCCATGCGGCGCCTGACGAGCCCTCCCGAGCTGCGCATGGACGGGGAGGCGCTGCTCTGCGCCCTGGTCGACTGTGCGCGCCCCCCTTGGTGGCTGTCCGGCCGTGAGCGCTCCGCGGGCGCCCCACGGCGGCCGACGGACTACGGCGACGACGACGTCTCCCTGGCGCTCCGACTCGGCCGGATGATCGTCGCGGGGGAGCCGCGCCCCGCGGAGGTCGAGATCAATCAGCAGGATGCCCGCCCGGCGCTGGATCTCGAGCAACACGTCCTCTTCGAGATCATCGTGAATCACGATGAAGGAGCTCGGAGGCTCGGCGTGCCGATCGCGCTCCAGGACGCGGTGTTCGCCGCGGGCGGCGCGGAGACGCGGCGCGACGTCCCGGGGACCGAGCTCGACGTGGTCGTGCGCCTCTCCCTCTCGGGAGGCCCCGCGGCGCCGGGAGGCACCGACGACACGGAGTGGTCCAGCCGGCCGGCGCGCTTCGACGCCACCTACTCGGTGGGGCGGCGCGGAGGGCCCCGGGAGACCCACCAGGCGCCGCTCGAGGGCACGATCGATGTCTGGGGGGATCGGGTCGCCACCGACCGGCTGGCCGTCCCCGACTCGGAGCTCGACTCGTTCTACGGGCGAGGACCGTCGCGCCTCTCCCTCGGGTCGACCGTGATCCTCCCCTCATCCGAACGATAGGCGCGCCCGATCACCAGCCCTTCGGGAGCGCCGCCACCGCGCCGCACTCACACCAGAGGTGCTGCGGAGCGTCGGTCACGTCGCTCTGCGCGTGCTTCGGCAGCGTCGCCATGACTGCGCGAGCGACCGTCGAGCGCTCGGCGACGGCGAGGGAGCCGCTCCAGGCCAGCAGCCCGGCGAACAGGAGCGCGAGACACGCCCAGGTCGGCGCGCCGCCTCCCTCGAGACGCGTCACCCTGCGGCCCCGTCCCCGCGAGCGCCCACGAGCCGTTTGGCGGAGGAGAGCGAGCGCTCGAGCAGCGGCCGCCGGACCTGCAGACGCTTCACCTCGTCCCACTCCGTGATGAGCTCCCCGCCGGCCCGCTCGCGGCGCTCCTCCTGGCGGTGGAGGAGCTCGGCGCACGCGTGGTCGACGTAGGCGAGCCCGCCGATGTGCACGTGCACCTCCGCGTCCTCCGGGATGGCCTCGAGCGCCTCGGCCAGCTTCGGCAGCTGCACGAACGTCGCCGCGCCGTGCACGTCCACGTCCCAGCGGTCGCCCTCTCGCGTCACGTCCACCTCGATGTGGCTGAACGTGTAGAGCAGCTTGAGGAGCGAGATGGCGAGGCCGACCAGGATGCCCGTGAGCAGCCCGGTCACGAAGATGGCGAGCACCGTGGCGAGGAAGACCCACACCTCCCCGTGACCCGCGCGGTGGAGCTCGAGCGCCTTCTTGGGCGCGAGCAGCTTGCCGCCGACGTAGACCAGCACCCCCGCGAGCACCGCGACCGGGATGAGGCCGAGCACCGCGGGGGCGAGCGCGACCATGCCGAGCAGGAGCCCGCCGTGAATGATGGCCGAGCGGCGCGTCGTGGCGCCGGCCTGGATGTTGGCCGCGCTCCGGACGATCACGCCCGTGACCGGCAGCGCGCCGACCGCCCCCGCCACCATGTTGCCGAGGCCAAGCGCGAACAGCTCCTTGTCGTAGGAGGTCGGCGGGCCATCGTGCAGCTGGTCGGTCGCGTTGGCGCACAGGAGCGCCTCCGCGGCCGCGATGAGGCCGAGCGCGAGCGCGGCACCCACGAACCCGAGGTCGGTGAAGAGCGAGAGGTCCGACAGCGACGGCACGTTCAGGGCCGAGCTGAGGGACGCGGGCAGCTCCACGCGCGCGACCGACACCTGGGTGATGGCGGCGATCCCGGTGGCGAGCCCCACCGCGACCAGCGGGCCGGGGATCATCGCGAGCCGCTTCGGCTTGAAGCGGTCCCAGAGGAAGAGCGCGACGATGGTGCCCAGGCCCAGCGCGGCCGCCCACGCTCCGCTCTCCGTCCCCAGCTGCGCGGCCCAGGCCGCGGGCAGCGCGAGGAGCGACGCGACCCCGCCGCTCGGGGGCGTGGCCCCGACCATCACGTGGAGCTGGCTCGTGGCGATGAGCGTGCCGATGCCCGCGAGCATGCCGCCGATGAGGGCGGGGGAGACGGCGCGGAACCAGCGGCCGAGCTTGAAGCCCGCCGCCGCCAGCTGCACCACCCCGGAGAGCAGGACCGCCCAGCCGAGCGCCGCGAGGCCCCAGCCGTCGACGATGGCCCAGACCGAGACGATGAGCCCCGCCGCGGGCCCGCTCACCTGCAGCGGCGAGCCAGCGAACGCGCCGACCACGATCCCGCCGATGATGCCGCTGACGATCCCGAGCGCGGGCGGCGCCCCGGAGGCGATGGCCACGCCCAGGCACAACGGCAGAGCGACGAGGAAGACCACCAGCGAGGCGCCGATATCGCGGAGGAGCGGGTTACTCACCGATTCGGATTAGGGGTACCACCTCATGAGCACCAATCGATAAACACCAATCATGACATAGAGAATCTCTAATCCAGAGATGGGCGTCTCAGGTTGGGAACAGGCGCGTCTTGGCCGCCTCGCTGATGAGCCGGGCCGCCGGGTGCGTGATGCGGCGCTCCACCGTGATGGCGTAGAAGCGCTCGACCACGCGGTGGGTGCGGCCCACGGGGCGGACCCGGTAGCGGTCGCAGATCTCGTCCTCGATGGCGGCCGGACCGGGGAAGATGCCCACGCCCTCGCTGCCGAACGCCTTGAGGAGCGCGCTGTCCTCGAACTCCGCGACGATCCGCGGGTGGATGTCTTCGTCCTGGAACCAGTGGTCCAGGTCTCGCCTGAGGAGCGTGTTCTCGGTGGGCAGGAGCAGCGGCGCCGCGTCGAGCGAGTGGGGGAACCCGGAGCGGTAGCGACGGGCCATGGGCGCCTTGGCGAAGAAGCTCACGTCGCTCTCGCCGAGCAGGTGATTGAACGCCCGGACGCTCGCCTGCCGCGCGATGGGCGCCTCCGCGAGCACGATGTCGAGATCGTGGATGGACAGCTCCGCCAGCAGCCGCTCGGTCTTGTCCTCCCGGCACACGATCCGCGGCGCGCTCTCGTGCGACAGGGCCGGCTCGAGGAGGCGGTGCAGGATCAGCTTCGGGATCAGATCGCTCACCCCGACCGTGAGCTTCTCCGGCGCGCGCTCGAGGCGCCCCGCGAACACGTCTTGCATCTCTTGCCCGAGCGTGAAGATGTCGTTGGCGTAGCGGAAGGCGACCTTGCCCATCTCGGTCAGCTCGAGGCTGCGGCCCGCGCGACGGAGCAGCGGCTCGCCGAGCTGCTCCTCGAGCCGCTTGACCTGCGCGCTGACCGTCGGCTGCGACAGGCGCAGGCTCTCCGCCGCCGCCGTCACCGAGCCCTCCTTGGCGACCATCCAGAAGTAGAGCAGGTGGTGATAGTTGAGCCACTCCATGCGCGCTCGTGACTCTAGCAGTCCGTTGAAGAACCTCGCTCCTCGTCTCTCGGGCGGGACGACCCGTCTCTCGGCCCGTGTCTCCTCGAAAATGCTGAAGCATTTCCTCGTCGCCCCGAACCGAGAACCGGGCCGTCGCGCTCCGAGATCCTTCG